>CAXHHE010000168.1:0-7551 GCA_964016365.1 uncultured Bacteriovorax sp.
CTACACAGAAGCCTTCGTCGGCAGCGTCAGATGTGTATAAGAGACAGCTCACAACCGGCCCATAACCAGCGTTGGGATCAGTTGTTGGAGCAACCTTTACGTCTTTAATACGCGCCAGGAATTTCTCCATAAATTCAGGATAGATTCCTTCTTGAACTAGAAGTCTTGTTCCCGAGTCACAAGCTTGTCCTGAGTGGTATAGGAAAGCGTATAGAGCGCCATCAACAGCGATTGAGAGATCAGCATCATTTAAAACGATGTTTGCTGATTTTCCACCAAGCTCCATTGTGGCATTTAAAACGCCACCAGCAGTATTTTTTAGAATTTCTTTACCGACTTGAGTTGAACCGGTGAAGGCCACTTTTTTAACCAGTGGGTGAGAGATTAGAGCGCGACCAACGTCAGCTCCACCAGTGATGATGTTAACAACACCAGCAGGAACTCCTGCATCTCTGATGATTTCAGCTAAGATCGCCGCACTTGCCGGAGTTTCTTCGGCAGATTTTAGAACTGTCGTGCATCCCGTTGCGAGGATTGGTCCGATTTTCCATCCGGCCATGACTAGCGGAAAGTTCCATGGAATGATCTGAGCGCACACACCGATTGGAGCGAATTCGCGAGAGTTAATTGAAAATCCTGCGCGAGAAGCTGCCTCGTCTTTTACTGAAAGCTTTAGCTCTCTGGCCACTTTACTCATGACTTTAAAGAAGGCAGACGTGTTGTGAACATCAGCTTTTGCTTTTCTAAGAGTTGAACCAGAGTCTCTGACTTCAATATCGACGATTTCTTTTGCTCTTTCTTTGATCTTTTCAGAGATCTTTAAAAGTAAGTCAGCGCGCTCGTCCTGAGACATATTTTTCCATGTAGGATTATAGAAAGCATTGTTTGCTGCTTGAACAGCTTCTTCAATATCTTTTGCTGATGGCACGTGGTATTTTGCAACTTCTGCTCCGTTCGACGGGTCAAAAGATGTCTTGATGATCTTGTCTGATGAATCTTTAAATTGTCCGTTAATGAATAGTTTAATTTCCATAACTGTTTCCTTGTGCAGGTTATTTATAAGCTTTTTGTAGTTGTTCAATATGACTTGCATTTAAATGCCCATTACGAGAGCACATTAAATTGTCGACATCAATTTCGTAGTAAACCATGGCCTTTTCATTAACATCGTAGAATTCAAGATAGCAGTCTTGAAATCCTAAAACGTGACCGTACTCGTGGCGGATTGTCCATTTTTGGTCTTTGCTCTCAATTGGATATTCCGCTTCCATTGTAATTAAGTTTCCACCAATTCCATTTACATTGGCAGTCACTCCTTCTTTAAACTGAATTCGTGGAATATCTTCTGTCGTTTTTTTATAGTTAATAACCAGGTTAAAGCTTTCACCTTTCCACTCATCTTCAACATTTTCTTTTAACCATTTTTGAACATCTGTTCTCTCTGGAGTTTGAAAAGGAGCGATTAGTTGAGTTTTATTAGCGCTCCAATACATTTCTGGACGAGTGGCCCTGATCTTAAAGTTCAAGTCGTACATACTTTGACCGTACTTACTGAACCTGTTGTAAAAATCAAAAAGAGTGTTTCTCTTTGTGTACTTTTGCAGTTCCGTTTTACAATCTGTTGGATTGAAATCACCGTTGCGGCAAAGTCCGAGTAACCAACCAGTAAATTTCGCTTGATCTTCAACTGTCATATTTGGGTATGACTTAAGTGTCTCTTCCAGGTTTGGGGTCTTTTGTAAGAATAAGAAACCTCTAATGTCATAGATGGCCTTATTCATATACCATGACAACCACTGGCGAGCTCCTGCCCATCTGATGGTTGATTGATAAATGCGATCAAGGACGCGAAGAGATTTTACAAATTCAGCATCATCAACCGGGGGGTTAACGGGAAGCTCTCTTGAGCTTGTCACTACATCAGTAATAAGTGGGCTTGTCGACTTTAAGAAGTCTTCATAGCGCTTCATCATGATGTCAGTGCTGCTTTTTTGTGGCTCTGTTATAGGGATTCCACCAGTCTTTGACGGGCTTGAAAGATCAAGCTTTGTCTCTGGCGTTCTAGCAGTGTTAACTTTTGTGATCCACTGACTTGCTCTTTTTCCAACAGCAAGAAGCATTTCAAGTTTTCTGTCTTCTTCGCTTGCCGCTGCATCTTTTTCTTCAGCGATTTTATTTTGGATCATGCGCTCGATTTTTAGCGCGTGAATATTATTAAAACGTCCACCTTCTGGTCCAATATGCGGAGGCGCGATTTCGGCAAAGGCGCTCCCTGTAATAAAAAGAGAAAGGAGTAATGCTTTCATAAATGTCCTAACAGTTTTTAAAGCTTACTGCGATCCCTTGGCCTACACCAATACACATCGAGGCAAGGCCTTCTTTAATATTTTTATTCTTCTTCATCTGGTGAGCAAGAGTTGTCACAATTCTTGTTCCTGAACTTCCCAGAGCGTGGCCGATAGCGATCGCTCCACCGTTAATGTTGACTTTATTTGGGTCAAGCTCCAGACCTTTGATACAACCAAGGGCCTGAGCGGCGAAAGCTTCGTTAAGTTCGATAGCATCGAAGTCAGTAATTTTTTTGTTGTATCTTGTAAGTAGAGTTTTAACCGCTTCAATTGGACCAAGTCCCATTGTATTTGGATGGACTCCGCGAGTGGCCGCACCTGTCACTTCCATCATTGGAGTCAGGTTGTGTTTTTTCATGAAGTCTTCACTGACCAGTAGAAGTCCAGAAGCTCCATCGTTCATCGGACTTGAGTTTCCTGCAGTCACTGATCCTTCTTTTCTAAACACTGGTTTTAGTTTTGCCAGAGCTTCCATTGTTGTATCGTTACGAACACATTCATCTTTGCTGAAAACGAATGATTCTTTTTTCATTTCCACAGTGTAAGGAATGATCTCGTCGTTAAAATCTCCACGGTCCCACGCCGCAGCCGCTTTTTTGTGAGAGTTAACTGCAAACTGATCTTGCTCTTCGCGAGAAATCTTATAAAGGTTAGCGACTTCTTCCGCAGTTTCTCCCATCGTGAAAAGTGGGAACATCTTTTCCATTTTAGGGTTTTGAAATCTCCACCCTAAAGTCGTATCAAACATTTTTTGGTCGCGCCCAAAAGCATCCCCAGCTTTTGAAAGAACGTAAGGAGCGCGAGTCATGCTCTCAGCTCCACCGATGATTAAACAATCAGCGATACCGGCCTGGATGCGCGCGTATCCGTCAATGAGAGCATCAAGTGATGATCCACAAAGACGGTTAACAGTCGTTCCCGGTACTGCCAGAGGAAGACCCGAAAGGATCACCGCCATGCGGGCCACGTTTCTGTTGTCTTCTCCGGCCTGGTTAGCACAACCAACGATGACATCGTCGATAAGGGCAGGGTCAAAGTTAATTGTGTTTTTGATATCAGTAAAAACGTGAGCTAGTAGATCATCCACTCTTACTGTTGAGAGTTTACCGTTAAGTTTTCCAATCGCTGTTCTTTTGGCGTGAACAATGAACGTTCTTTTCATAGATAGTTTCCTTTAATTTTTAATTCGCGTGAAACGCGGTAGCGTGAATCCTCAGTGATCTCATAAAGTTCATTTAAAAGGTCCACGACGTATTTAAGTCCGATTTTATCTCCCCATTCAATGGGGCCGAGAGGGTAGTTCACACCAAACTTCATGGCCAGATCGATATCTTTTGGTGAGGCCAGGTTTTCTTCAAGAGCAAAATAGGCTTCGTTGATGATCATCGAAATAGCACGAGGGTAGTGAAAGCCCACTTTTAAGTCTTGGTGGTTAACTCCGCCTTTTCCAATCACTGCTAGAAAATCATCAATATGTTTTTGAGCAACAGGAGTCTTGGCGAAAGTCTCAACTTTCTCAGTTGGCGAGAAAAAAAGAAGTGAAACAGCTCCAGAGATTTTCGGGCAGTTATTTAAAACCATCTCCGGCCACGTTAAGCTTAAATCAGAAATGACTTCAGCTTTTGTCGTGCGCACCAGCTCTTTTAAGAAAAGAACTTTATTTTTCGTGCGAAGAGGAGAGAGGTCGATCACCAGTTCATATGTTTCATAACTGCTTAGAGCATCTTCAACCGATCTGGTTGCAAAATTCTTACTGATAGTGGCGTAAAGAGGGTGATTGTTTTCAATCACCACCAGGGTGTTTTCTTTATTCATAAATATAAAACCCTTTTTTCGTTTTTCTACCAAAACGCTTTCCATCCACCATTTCTTTTTGCAGGCGGTGAGGTTTAAAACGTGGTTCATCAAAAAACGCACGGTAAACAGATTCGGTTACACTCAAGTTGACGTCGATTCCGATTAAGTCCATTAGTTCAAATGGTCCCATCTTAAATCCACCAACTTCTCTCATGACAGTGTCGACTTCTTTGATTTTTTCCAAATCGTAGTGACCGACAGCTCTTAGAGATTCACCATAAAAATTGCGGGCCACGCGGTTAACGATAAACCCAGGGGCATCACCGCATAGACAAGCGACTTTTCCTTTGCTGTTAAACCAATTCAGGATGTCTTGTGAAAGAGAGCGGTCTGTTTCCAGTCCGTTGATCACTTCCACCAGCTTCATGATTGTGGCCGGGTTAAAGAAATGAAGTCCTAAAAACTTTTTTTGCCTCTCACTACTTAGGTCCTTGGCCATTTCCGTAATAGGAAATGAGGACGTATTGGAAGCAAGGACGGTGCTTTTATCCATGAGTTCATCGAGCTTTTTAAAAAGATCTTTTTTAATCTCTTTGTCTTCGATGATGGCCTCAATCACCAGGTCCGCTTTAGGATTGATCTCTTCAAGCTTTTTAACTGAAAGTTTTTTCTTTAAGTCAGACACAAGACCAGCTTCAAGCTTTCCTTTAGCGACTAAAGAGTCCAGGCTTTCATGAATTCGTCCCATACTTTTTTGAGCGAACTCGTAATTTGCATCCACCATTTCAACAGTGGTGTTTTGTTGCAGGAACCACTGGGCAATTCCTTGCCCCATAGTTCCTGTTCCAATAACGATAACGTTTTTAATATCCATTTTTAATTATGCTTTTTTAGGGTCTCTTTGAGGTTGATCTTCTTCTTTGTAAGTTGGAACAACTAATCCGGCCTCATCACAAAGCTCCTGGATTTCTTTTAGGAAAGCTGTACGAACTTCCTGGTTTGTTCTTTGTTTTAGTCCAAGGCGAACGTAAAGATCATTTGTCTGACCTTGTGTGTTTCCAAAAACGTTCATAACTCTTGGCCACCAAAGGTTTAGTCTTTCTTGTAGGAATTCTTTTTTTGCCGGGTCTTTTGCCAGGATCTTGATCCACTTATCTCCGTGAGCTAAGTGCATAACTTCTTCTTTATAAATTCCTTCAATCGCTTTTTTCCATGGAAGGTAGCTTGAATTGAAAGTGTCTTGAAGCTGGTGACCAGCAGCTCTGTCCATCAGGAAGTTAAAAAGAATGTAATCTTCCCAGTGCTTGATGTTGTAGTAGAAGATGTTTACACGGTAGTCGTCTTTGATTCTTTTGAAACCGATGTTGATTTGGTCTTCTTCTAGTTTGTATCCCAGGTCTTTAGATTCAGTATGAGCAAGAGTGTCTTGTCCCAATTCATCTAAAAGGCGGTACATAACGTTTGCGTGTCTCATTTCGTCTTTAACCATTTGAGCAACGATAACTTTTTCTTGAAGTGTTGGAGCTTTTTCAATCCATGGCATGTATCCTAGAGCACCAGAGTACTCAGAGTCACCTTGCATCCACATAAGGTTTAGAAGGTGCTTGCGGTAGAACGCTGGCATGTCGTCTGTCGCTTCAAACGTTTTACCGTTTTTGATGTCCTCAAAAAGTTTTAGTTCATCTGCTGAATAGCTGTAAGCATTTCCTGTCATAATCTTCTCCTATAAAAAATCCGTAATGAAAGTTTTACTTTTAATTCTTAAATCTTTTTATTCAAGCGTAGTTATCGCAGCTAGGCAGAACTCTTGAATTGCGTTTTTAGTCTCTTTTTTTATTCAGGCGGAGTAAAAATGCTCCACTGGAGCATTTTTTCAGCCTAGTTACCAGTAAAGTTTGGTTGTCTTTTTTCTAAGAAAGCCGTCAGACCTTCTTTGTAATCTGCACTTCTACCTAAGAAGCGCTGAACGTGCATTTCTCTTTCCATCGATGCCGTAAAGTTTGAATCAAGGGCCGCTTTTATATTGGCCTTGATCATCGATGAAGCAAGAGGTGAGAGTTTGTTAAGAGATTGCGAGTACTCCATCGCTTTGGCCATTGGATCATCACTAAGAGCATTGATTAATCCAGCTGTGTGAAGCTCATCCGTCGTGATTGCTTCGCCTAGAAGGAAAAACTCCATAGTCTTTTGGTATCCAAGAGCGCGCGAGAAAATGTAAGTTGAACCAGCATCAGGAGCAAGGCCTAGTTTAGAGAAAGCTCCAATGAACTTTACTCCTGGCTTACTCACGATTAAATCACAAGCGATGGCCACCGAAATGCCAGCACCGGCACAAACGCCGTTGACTGCAGCGATCACAATTTTCTTTGAGTCGCGGATCGCTGTCACTAACGGGTTCCATTCAGTTTGCAGAGTATGGCCTAAGTCCACTCCACCGTTTCCAACTTGAACACTGCGGTCGTTAAGGTCTTGACCTGTACAGAAAGCTTTTCCTTCACCCGTCAGAATGATTGAAAAAACACTCGGGCTCTTGTTGGCCTCACGGATCGCTTGAACGATTTCCATTTTAGCGTCGAAGTTAAGAGCGTTGTATAGTTCAGGACGATTCATTGAGATCGTCGCCGTTCTGTTTTCTTCAGAATATTTAATATACTTAAACTGGCTCATGTTAATTCCCTTTGTAACTTGGATTTCTTTTTTCCATGAACGCTTTCATTCCTTCTTTTTGATCAGCAGATGAAAAAGTAAGGTAGAAGTTTCTGCGCTCAAAATCCATTCCGTCTTTTAACGTCATTTCAAATGACTTGTTAACTGCTTCTTTGGCAAGTCTTACGGCCACAGGCGCTCTGTCCGAGATGGTTTTTGCAAGCTCAAACGTCTCTTGAAGGAGGGTTTGTGCAGGAACAACCTTGGCAACAAGTCCCCAGTCACAAGCAGTATGGGCATCGATCATGTCACCGGTTAAAACCATCATCATCGCTTTTGATTTTCCAATCGCGCGAGTGAGGCGCTGAGTCCCACCTGCACCAGGAATGGTTCCGATTTTAATTTCTGGTTGGGAAAACTTAGCATCGTCGCCAGCGATAATGAGATCGCATGACATCGCCAGCTCACACCCGCCACCTAAGGCGAAACCATTAACGGCTGCAATGATGGGCTTGGTGATAAGTTTCAACATCTCCCAAGTGCGGAAGCGCTGATCGTTGATCTGGTCAACAGGAGTCGCCGTTACCATTTGAGCAATGTCAGCTCCAGCGGCAAAAGCGCGCTCGTTACCAGTGAGAATAATAACTCGCACATTCGGATTTTTATCCAACGAGATCATCGCTTCAACGAGCTCTTCCATCAGGTCAGTTGAAAGTCTGTCTCTTATACACATCTGACGCTGCCGACGAAGGCTTCTGTG
>CAXHHE010000169.1:0-7512 GCA_964016365.1 uncultured Bacteriovorax sp.
ACACAGAAGCCTTCGTCGGCAGCGTCAGATGTGTATAAGAGACAGATGCAAATTCAAGTGGCGCCTTTCACTCTGATTGGAGCGACAACAAGATCGGGACTTTTATCTAATCCACTTCGCGATCGTTTCATGGCCCATTTGCATTTTGACTTCTATAACGAGCATGAGCTCGCTGAAATCGTCGAAAACAACGCTAAGAAACTTAATATCGTTCTTGAGCAAAAAGCGCTGCAATTGATTGCGGCCTGCGCACGTGGAACGCCAAGAATCGCTAACCGTATTCTCAGACGAGTTCGCGATTTCGCCTTAGTTAAAGGTGAAACAAAAATTTCAGAAGAGTCTGTGACTAAATCTCTTTCTCTTATGGAGATTGATTCTTACGGACTTGATCGCATGGACAGAAAAATCCTTCAGGTTATCGAAGACTACTACAAAGGTGGACCTGTTGGGATTGAAACTCTGTGTGCCACTTTGGCCGAAGACCGCACGACGATTGAAGATGTGTATGAACCTTATCTTCTCAAGGAAGGTTTTTTACTGAGAACACCTCGCGGAAGAGAAATCAGTCAAAAATCGCGTGATCATCTTTTAAAAATGAAAGGATTTTAAGCGGTTGTCTTAGAGCTCTTATTCACGATTGCCATAATAATTTTTGAATCGCAAATAAGTTTATTGTCGTCATTGTAGATTTCAATGCGCCAAGTTTGCGTGCTTTTTCCCATGTAAATGTTTTTAGCAACGCCGCGGACGTGGCCTTTTGTCGCCGATCTGATGTGAGTCGCTTCAATGTGTTGACCTACGGCCATTTTTTCGTTGGTGTCGATGCACATATTAGCAGCGATACTTCCAAGTGTTTCTGCCAGGACACATGAAGCTCCTCCGTGAAGAAGTCTTGCGGGCTGAAACGTGCGTTCATCGACCGGCATAGTGCCTTCAAGGGTATCTTCCGTCATGTGAGTTAATTGAATCCCTAGGTGAGTGACTAGAGTTTTTTGACTCATTTTATTCATGCGATCTAAATCGACATCGTGAAACCAGATCTTTGCCATAAAAATTCCTTAAAAAAGCACAAACCCGATACCGGCACCAATGCGGTTGACGGTTAATTTGGTTGGACCTTCAAGCATGTGGCGTTTGTACAGGATGTGGTAAGTGAAACGACTTTCACCCTTAATACTTGCGAATAATAATAGGCGCTGTCCTTCGAATTTATCAATAGTATTTTCTGAAGTCGTGTCAGATTTAATGGATTGAGCAAAGCTTCCTTTGATCAATATTTTTTGATCACCTACGAAGAATGTTTTTCCAGCGCCGATAGTACCATAATAGATCTTATTTTGATTCATTCCCAATGGCGCACCATTGATGAAAGATGTAGTGTTGAAGGTCGAAAATTGTTCGTAATCCATTCCAGCATAGAGAGAAATTCCGGCCCATGGTGTGAGCTGCTGGTAATACAGGTTATAGCCGATTTCATCCTTGGTCTTTAGTTTGCTTGAAGTAACCCCATCACCACTTAATTTTGATTCGCGCAGGTGAGACCAGTAAGCGCTGGAGCTGATCATGCGATTGGTTTTATCAAGGAAAATAGTCGTTCCCAGACCAAGTGAAAGTGGAGAGTTTTGCGTGCTCTTGATACTCCCTTCTTGTGTCGTCAATTGTTCTTGAAAATCTCCGGCCGAAGCAGTGTACATTGTGAAAACAGTAAACTTGTTTGTTCCAATAGGTGTCTCAGCATCAGAATTGAGAACGTTGTAATTTTTTTCAGCTTGAAGTTTGTCGGCGTATGGATGAGAGACGTAAACAGGGTAAGGATATTCGATGTAAATATTGCTAAAAAGTGGGATTTCATTCCAGGTTGTGATGTGCGGATTCCACACCATCAGGTCTTTTTTGAACTCATCAATTCTCTTGCCATACTTCTCTTTGTAGCGGGACACGAGCTTGTTTGCCACACTGTCGAGAGACTCTTTGCCTTTAATCATGTAGACAGTCGGGCCATCGTTTGATTGAGCAAATGACTCTGTTATAGATAGGATAAGAGTGAAACTCACGAATATTGCAGTTAAAAATGTCTTCATATTAACTAATTTTAATAGGATTTTTTATAAAATCATCTCTGGCTCATCCTTCTGATTAAAGGCATTTTTTGCCGAAAGAAAAAGCACTCTTTGGCAATCGACCATGTAAAAATTACATACTCTCTTTTTATTTTTTTTATTTTACGCTCATTAAAACTCAATCAAGGAAGAATTATGAGCGAACAAAACTTATCCAATAAAGTTGATCTCTTTGCGTTTGAATCTCGCAGTGTTTTTTTAACCGGACCTGTTGAAGCCGAGCTCGCTTTAAGAATTAACCGCGAACTTTTAGCTTTAGAAAAAGCTAACTCAGTGGCACCAATTATCATGTGGATCAACTCACCTGGTGGCGAAGTGTATTCAGGCTTTTCAATTTACGACACGATTCAATTTATCAAACCAAAAGTGATCACCATTATTTCAGGTATGGCCGCGAGTATGGGCTCAGTTATTTCACTGGCCGCAGAAAAAGAAAACCGCTTTATGTTTCCACGTTCAAAAATCCTTCTGCATCAACCACTCATCGGTGGAACAATCACTGGCCCTGCTTCAGATATCGTCATTCACGCAAAAGACATCATCGATTTAAAGCATAAAATGCACGCTCTCTATTCTGAGCGAACTGGTATTCCTAAAGAGCGCTACGAAGAGATGATGGAGCGCGACCGCTGGGTCTCTCCCGAAGAAGCCATCTCTTTGGGGCTAGTTTCTAAAGTGATCTCCTCAAGGGCCGAGCTTGAAAAGTTAGTTTCCCCTTAAATTTAAATTAGTTAGGTTAGACATGAAATAGACCATTAACTCCTTGGAAACAAAGGGTTTTTCATTAAATAATATGATAAAAATGCTCTTTATTTATTGAGGAATTTTTTCATAATTAGGTGATTTTCCCTCTGAAAAAGGCTAAATGGGGTATTATTAGAGCGAGGCACTCGGGTAACCCCACATCGGCAAGATTTATTTCTTCTGTCCTCCCTCCATACAGTTTATAATATGTTTGTAGTTGCCATTAAATTACGCGACGATTAAATTATGGTAACTATTAAAGAATTAGGTAATTAAAAAGAATGCTTAACCAACGTACTATTGCTAAAAAATTATCAGTGACAGGTATCGGAATCCACTCTGGAAAGAAGGTTACCCTAACTATGCACCCAGCAGAGGCGGATTTTGGCATTCAATTTAAGCGCGTAGATCTTCAGGATGCTCCAGTTTTAAAAGCAAATGCTCTGACTGTAGGTGCAACTGAAAACAATACAACTATTGGTGCTGGAGTTAATGCTGTTCACACTGTTGAACACTTACTTTCTGCTCTTTATGGTTTTGGCATTGAAAACGTTTACTGTGAAATCGATGGACCAGAAGTTCCAATTATGGATGGTTCGGGAGCATCTTTTGTTTTCCTTCTAAAGGAAACGGGGATCGCGACTTTAAATAAATCAAAAAAATTCTTAGTTGTACTTGAGAAAGTACGTGTTGAATTCGACGACAAGTGGGCCGAAATTGAACCATCATCAAAACTGGTGATCGATTCAACAATCGTATTTGCTCACCCGACAATTAAAACTCAAAACAAAGTTTTTGAATTCTCATGCGAAAACTACATCAATGAAATTGGCCGTGCTCGCACATTCGGTTTCGTAAAAGACGTAGACGCATTAAAGAGGAAAGGACTGATCAAGGGTGGATCTCTTGATAACGCAGTCGTTCTCGACGATTACAAAGTCGTTAACCCTGAAGGCCTTCGCTTCCAGGATGAATTCGTACGCCATAAAATCCTTGATACTGTAGGGGATATTGCCCTTATGGGTTATGAAATTGCTGGTAAAGTTACGACTTATAAATCAGGTCACCACGTCCACAATCTTCTGTGCAGAAAGCTTTTAGCTACACCATCTGCTTACGAGATTGTTTCTGCCGCATCATTAGAACGCGAGACAGTAGAAGCATTCTCACTCCCCAGAGCGCTACAACCATCATTTCAATAGTAGCGACTTTGTAGTAACATCAATTTAATTTAATTCACCGATAAAGGATCTTTATGAAACTATCTACTGGTTTTTGGCAGACGTATAAAGAAGTTCCAGCTGACGCTGAGATTGCTTCTCACCAACTTATGATTAGAACAGGACTTATCCACAAAGCTGGGTCTGGCCTTTATAACTACCTTCCAATGGGGCTTCGCTCGATTAGAAAAGTAGAAAACATTATCCGCGAGGAACTAGACAAGATCGGGTGTTTTGAAATCACCATGTCTGTCGTGACTCCAGGAGAGTTGTGGCAGGAAACAGGACGCTGGGACAAGATGGGCGGTCTAATGCTTCGTTTTAAAGATAAAAAAGATGCTGATCTTTGTATTTCTCCAACGAACGAAGAAGCTGTAACAGATATCTTTAGAAAGACGATTAAGTCTTATAAACAACTGCCAGTGACTCTTTATCAAATCAACACAAAATTCCGCGATGAAATCAGACCGCGTTTTGGTCTGATGAGAGGTCGCGAGTTCACGATGAAAGACGCTTATTCATTCCACTTGGACAAGGCGAGCTTAGATGTAGGTTACCAGGCGCTTTACGATGCTTATACGGCGATCTTTACGCGTTTAGGACTGGAATTTATCCCGGTTGAAGCAGATGGTGGAGCAATGGCTTCATCTGACTCTAAAACACACGAGTTCCAAGTTGTAGCGAACTCAGGTGAAGACTTAATTATCTACTCTGCAGAAGCTAAGTACGCCGCTAACATTGAAAAAGCTCAAACGAAGAGAGCTCCAACAACATACGATATGAATGTTGTCCCAATGAAAGAAGTCGAGACAATTAAAACTGAAACGATCGAAGCCGTTTGCGCTCTTCTAGGTCAGACAGCTGCTCAGAGCTTAAAGTCGATGGTTTATACAGCGACAACGGGCAATGAATCTAAAATGATTCTGGCGATGATGATCGGAGACGATTCAGTTAACGAAATTAAACTGCAAAACTTCCTAAAGTGTGACCACCTTGCAGCTTCTTCTGAAGATGAGCTTAAAAAAGCGAAACTTTGGAAAGGTTATATTGGGCCATTTGGTCTTGAAGGACAGTTGGAAATCATTTTCGATAACGCTGTTAACTTAGATGCTTCATACACTATTGGAGCTAACAAAAAAGACGCTCACGTAATGGGTTTCAACCCAAAACGCGATATGAAAAAAATCGTTCAGGCCGATCTTCGCCTTTCAAAAGCAGGAGATTTAACTCTGGATGGGAAACACACTGTTGTTGAAAAACGCGGGATCGAAGTTGGTCACGTTTTCCAACTTGGTGACAAGTATACAAAAGACATGAAAGTAGGAGTTCTGGATCAAAATGGAAAACTAGTCACTCCACTTATGGGCTGTTATGGAATTGGTGTAACTAGAGTTGTGGCCGCAGCTATCGAGCAAAACCACGATGCCAACGGGATCATCTGGCCAAAATCAATCGCTCCATACGACGTGTACTTCGCGACAATCGTGAAGGCCGAAGAGTTTGCTAAAATTGCAGACGAAATCTACGCCGACATGAAAAAAGCGGGAATTGATGTTGTTTATGACGACAGAAACGTAGGCCCAGGTAACAAATTCAAAGACGCTGACCTTTTAGGATTACCATACCGTGTAGTTCTAGGAGAAAGAGATTTTGGAGCTTCTGGCGAGCTGGAAATCATCGAGCGCAAAACTGGAGCTGTGACCAAAGTTAAGCGCGATGAACTGATTTCTACACTTAAGAATTTATTGAAGTAATTTGCGAATTTTTTCTTTTCCTATTCAGTCGTACCATGCTGAAAACCAGCATGGCGGCTGCATAGAGAATGCATCCTAAAATCACTAACGCCCTTTGAGTTGAATTCCCCAGATCGTTCCAGGCCGTCTTACCAGTCAAAAATAATTTAGCGCTAAAAACTTCTTCGGGAGAAAGGCCTTTCCAGGTCATAAAAAATCCGGCCAGGCAGATAAACGTAAAAATCTGACAGACCATCATTCCTGTTTTAAACGAACGCTCTTTAATCGCTCCCGTTTCACTGGCCTTCCAGATGACATTCATCGTTTTTAACTGCTCCATCGTCACCAGATTGTTGTTTTTCATTAGGGCCGCAAGACTTGATTGGGATTTAAATTTGAGAAAGAAATAAATAGCTGTAGGGAGAATCCCGAAGAAAAAAACGGAACCATAAAGGCCAAACATAAATGAAGTGAATTTGATATAAATAGCAAAATCCACAATAGCAATGAAGAGAAAAACTAAACCAAAGATAAGGTAAGTCTTATCTCTTAAAATCACATTTTCTTTTCGCCCATTGAGCACCAATACATCGACCTTCTGTCCGATGGTATGTTTGATTTCGGCATTTCCGCCGCCAATAAAGATGACTTTTTCTTTGTCACTGAACGTGTATTCAACCACCGGACAATAGTAAAAACCGCGGTAGCTGTTGCGGTGAATTTGAACAGAATTTTGCTTTCGATGAAGGGCAATAACCTTTCCAGGATACACTTTTCCAAATTTTCTGTAGGCCCTGTGGATAAAGAGCGCTCCAAGAGCAAAATAAAAAAAGACCGCGGCAATGATAATCAGAACCAACATATCCACCTTTCCCTGTAAAACTTACTTATATTCTAACAAGGTCCGGGATTTATAAAAGCCTCAGGGCTTCTAAAGTTGCTTTTGTGGCCATCCTCTTATAAAAAGTGTCCATTCTAGAGATTCTACATTTTCAGGACAGAGTATGGACCACGACATGATCATTGGCATTCACAGTATTGCCGAAGCTATTAGAAACCCAGAGAGACAAATCTTTGAGATCGTCACAACTGACGAAGGCTTTCAGGAATTTAAAAAGCGCAGCGGTCTTCGCGATCATGAAATCCCTCTGCAAAAAGTGAGATGGCTTGAAGGCCACGCACTTCAAGAAGAAGCAAAGAAAAACTACCGCGACCTTGATCTTGAATTCCAACGTGTCCCAAGTGGGATTTTCATGTTGGTAAGCCCGATTAATATTTACGAACCAACTTGGATCTACAATCAGCTGGAGAGTCGCATTCCAATTAAGATTTTAGCTCTCGATCAGGTGACTGATGCCCATAACGGTGCAGCTATTATGAGAACAGCCGCTTTTTACGGCGTAGATGCGATTTTAATTTCGGCCAAGGGTAACTTTGGTCTTGGGCCAGGATTCTCTCGTATTGCCTCTGGAGCTACTGAGCACGTGAAAATTGTCCGTTGTTCGGCCCTTCCAAAAACGATTACAAAAATTAAAGAATTGGGTGCAGCTTGCATTGGTTTATCTGAACACGCTTCAGGAACTTTGGGCGAAATGGATCATTCAAAACCAATTTGTTTAGTTTTAGGCGCAGAAGATGTGGGTATGTCACTGTCTCTTATACACATCTGACGCTGCCGACGAAGGCTTCTGTGTA
>CAXHHE010000170.1:0-7488 GCA_964016365.1 uncultured Bacteriovorax sp.
GTGAGATCTTACTATCATACTTTTGCTCTCCCGGTTCTGATCACTCATTGCTCAAATAATTTCGGGCCCAATCAGCACAATGAAAAATTGATTCCTAAAATTATTTCAAATGCCTTCAATGAAGTAAAAATTCCAATTTATGGCGATGGGAAAAATATCAGGGATTGGATTTATGTGAATGAACATTGTGATGCTATTCTGGCCGTTCTTGAAAAAGGTAGGATTGGAGAGAGTTACAACATTGGTTCGAGCAATGAAAAAAATAATTTGGAAATGACAGAGCTGGTTTGCAGGATGTTAGATGAGGTCTCTCCTCGCAAATCAGGTGGTTCATACCGCGAGTTTATCACTTTGGTTGAAGACCGTCCTGGGCATGATAGAAGATATGCTATTAACAGTTCTAAGCTTTGTAAGGACACAGGTTTTGTCTTTAGTGAGGACTTTCATCTCGCTCTGATGAATACAATACGTTTTTATCTGGAGAGAAAATGAAAGGCATCATTCTGGCAGGAGGAGCAGGGACGAGACTTTATCCATTAACCAGTATAATGGCCAAGCAGCTACAGCCGGTTTATGACAAGCCAATGATCTACTACCCACTGAGTGTACTCATGTTGGGTGGGATAAAAGATATTTTAATCATCACAACGCCTAGAGACCTTGAGGACTTTCAAACCTTATTAGGTGATGGAAGTAGATACGGGGTTAACTTTATATATAAAACCCAGCAGTCTCCGGATGGATTGCCTGAGGCCTTTGTTATTGGTGAAGAATTTATTAAAGACGAAGATGTCTGCTTAATTTTAGGTGATAACTTATTTTACGGTGACATTAGTTTTTTTAGAAATGCACTTGTTGCCCACAGAGAAAAACGCGATGGTATTAAAGTGCGCATTTTTGCTTACAGTGTGGCCGATCCTCAGTCGTACGGTGTGGTGGAATTTGATAACGCCACTAAGTTAGTTAAGAGCATTGAGGAAAAACCGGAGAATCCTCGTTCTCATTACGCTATACCTGGTCTTTATCTATTTAATTCTGAAGTGGCCTCTCGAGCAAAAAAACTTCAAAGATCTAAACGCAATGAAACTGAAATTGTTGATTTAATTCTGTCCTATAAAAGTGAGAATGCCCTGGGGGTTGAGATCATCAATCGTGGAGTGGCGTGGATGGATATGGGGGGGCCGAAATCTCTTTTAGAAGCTTCTTCATATATCGCAGCTCTGGAAGAGAGACAGGGTTTAAAGGTTGCCTGCCTGGAAGAAGTCGCACTTCGCATGGGTTACATTAATACACATCAATTTGAAAAACTGATTAGCGAAATGCCATCTTCATTTTATAAAGACTATTTAACCGATATATCCGTGCGTCTTCAGCATCTCTTCAACTAAGTCCAAAAACTTATGATCAATGTCTTTGTTCTCAGGAGATTCTTCACAGCATTGAAGATAGCCGAGCATTTTTTGAAATGAAGTTGTGCGGTTTTGTTGTGTGAGCCAGTCGTTGAAAAAAGTAAGGGCCACAAGCCATGCACCAAGAGAGTAATTGGAATGATCGACGACTTTGAAAAAAAGATCGATGCCGGGAACTCCCACCGGACGTTCTTTGCTGTCTTGGTATAAAAGCTTTACCATGAGTTCAGTTTGAGGAATAGTGGCTGCCCCTTTCGTCAGGCGAATCAGGTTTCTGTCAGAGAGAAATTTCTCCGGGACTGTTTGGCGAGCGTATTCGAGCGTCTTTCTCCAGTCTTCACCTTTTTCAGTGATAATGTCTTCTAAGGTCCTGAATATTTTTTTCGGCGGATTATTTTGGTTCATATCCTAAATTGGGCGCAAGCCACTTCTCGACGTAAGTGCGAGATTCATTTTTTCTTTTTGCGTAGTCTTCGCTCTGGTCTTCGCCAATGCTTCCCACGTTGAAATAGCGGGCGTTGGGGTGATTGAAATAAAAACCAGAAACAGAGCTCGGCGGATTCATGGCAAAGTTTTCAGTAAGCGTGACACCGGTTAATTTTTCAGCATCAAGCAGCTTCCATAGGATTTCTTTTTCTGTGTGATCCGGACAGGCCGGGTAACCAGGCGCCGGGCGGACTCCACGGTACTTTTCTTTGATCAAGTCTTCGTTGGATAAATTTTCATTTAACCCGTAGCCGAAGATGTCGCGGACTTTTTTGTGCGCTAGCTCTGCCAGTGCCTCAGCTAAGCGATCACCAATGGCCTTGATCATGATTGATGAGTAGTCGTCTTGCTTGTCCTGGAAGGTTTTAGCAAAGGCCTCAACTTCATGACCTGCAGTCACCACAAAACCGCCAAAATAGTCGTTGTGGCCTTCTGGTGCGATAAAATCAGACAGGCAGTAGTAGACTCCATCGTCGCCGATTTTTTCTTTCTGCTGGCGCAGGAAGTGGAGAGTTGTGTTGTTGTTCACAATCACATCATCACCATGTGAATAGGCAGGGAAAATACCGATTGCTACTTTTGGTGAGAAGATTTTTTCTTTTACAATTTTGTTGAGCAGGACTTGAGCATCATGGAAAAGTTTTTGGGCCTCTTGTCCATAAGTTGCATGACCCAGGATTTTTGGATAAGTCCCTTTTAATTCCCACGTCCAGAAAAATGGAGACCAGTCGATATAAGGGACAACTTCTTCCAGTGCAATATCCAGAGTGAAAACACCAACGCGAGAAGGTTTTGCAATTTCAACTTGTTCCCAGTTTGTTTTAAATGAATGGGCGCGCGCTTCTTCTAAAGAGATCAGTTCATTATCTTGAGACTGGTTGGCATGTCTCTCTCTGATTTTTTGGAAGCTTTCGTTTAGGTTTTTAACATATTCACCACGGCGCTCTGGGGACAGGAGATTTGTACACACTTCAATAACTAATGAAGCATCACCAACGTGAGCGATGGGAGAGTTATAGTGTGGAGAGATCTTAATGGCCGTGTGGGCCTTCGAGGTTGTCGCTCCCCCAATAAGTAGTGGCGTTTTAAATCCCTGGCGTTCCATTTCTTTTGCCACATGGATCATTTCATCAAGTGAAGGAGTGATTAACCCTGAAAGACCGATGATATCAGCTTTATTTTCAATTGCTACATCGAGAATCTTTTGAGCAGAAACCATAACTCCCAAATCGATAACCTTATAACCGTTACACGCTAGAACAACACCGACGATGTTTTTCCCGATATCGTGAACATCGCCTTTGACTGTTGCGATAACAAAGACACCTTGTTCGCGAACATTTTTATTTTCCAGCTTTTCTTGCTCCATGAATGGTTCAAGATAGGCCACGGCTTTTTTCATAACACGCGCCGATTTAACAACTTGAGGAAGGAACATTTTCCCCGCCCCAAAAAGTTCACCGACAACTTTCATCCCATCCATTAATGGACCTTCAATAACATTGAGAGGGCGACCGAGTTTTTTGCGCGCCTCTTCTGTGTCTTCTTCAATGTATTGGTCTAGGCCTTTGACCATCGAATAAGAAATGCGCTCTTCTAAAGGAAAGTTGCGCCATTCATCTACTTTGGTTTCAGTTTTATCAGATTTTTGATTTTTTAGTTTTTCTGCCAGCTCCAGAAGTTCTTCTGTGGCATGCGGATGAAGATTTAAAACAACCGCTTCACATTTTGCTTTGAGTTCCGGTTCGATTTCGTCGTACACGGCCAGCATTCCGGCGTTGACGATCCCCATGTCTAATCCAGCTTTGATAGCGTGGAATAAGAAGACAGAGTGGATGGCCTCGCGGACGATATTGTTTCCTCTAAAAGAGAAAGACAGGTTAGAAACCCCACCGCTGGTTAAAGCACCTGGGCAAACTTTTTTAATTTCTCTTACAGCTTCAATGAAATTCACTCCGTAAGAGTTGTGTTCTTCAATTCCAGTGGCCACCGTTAAGATGTTGGCGTCGAAGATAATATCGCACGGATCGAAATCCAGTTTAGTGACAAGTAAATCATAAGCGCGTTTACAGATGCTGATTTTTTCTTCTTTTGTTGCAGCCTGGCCTTTCTCATCGAAGGCCATGATAACAACAGCAGCACCATAGCGTTGAATAAGGCGAGCTTGCTCTAAAAACTTAGCTTCACCTTCTTTAAGTGAAATCGAGTTAACGATCGCTTTTCCTTGAAGGCATTTTAATCCTGCTTCAAGAACTTCCCATTTTGAAGAGTCGATCATGATTGGAACGCGGGCAATGTCCGGTTCGCTGGCCACAAGATTCAAAAAGTGAGTCATGCATGCTTTTGAATCAAGGAGGCCTTCATCAAAGTTGATATCGATAATGTTCGCACCGTTTTCCACCTGCTGGCGGGCCACTGAAAGACCTTCGTCGAAATTTCCTGCTTTGATAAGTTTGGCGAATAAAGGGGAGCCGGTGACGTTTGTGCGTTCACCGACCATATAAAAGGGATTGTTGTGTGTAAGTTCAATTGTAAATGGTTCTAACCCAGAAAGCCTAGTGGCTTTTTTGATTTCTGCTCTTTTTCTTGGTTTTTTCGCCTGACATTTATTAACAATGGCTGCAATGTGATCAGGTGTTGTCCCACAACATCCACCAAGGATGTTGATGAACCCACTATCGACGAATTCACCAACGAACTTCGCAGTCATCAGAGGTGTTTCATCATAACCAGTAGGAGAAAGTGGGTTCGGAAGACCAGCATTCGGATAACAGCTCACATAACAATCAGCAATGTTTGAAAGCTCTTCCAGGTAAGGACGCATTTCTTTGGCGCCAAGGGCACAGTTGAGTCCAACAGAAAGAGGTCTTGCGTGACGAACAGAGTTCCAGAAGGCCTCTACTGTTTGTCCGGAAAGAGTCCTGCCGCTGGCGTCAGTGATTGTTACTGACAACATTAAAGGAAGTTTCGTCTGGATCTCTTCCTGGTATTTTTCAATGGCGAAGATCGCCGCTTTTAAGTTGAGTGTATCGAAAGTTGTTTCTGGCAGCAGAATGTCTGCTCCACCTTCAATTAATGCTTTTGTTTGTTCGTAGTAGTCTTGGACTAACTCATCAAAAGTGACAGCACGGAAGGCCGGATTGTTAACATCCGGAGAAAGAGAGAGTGTTCTGTTGGTTGGCCCTAGAGCACCAGCCACGTAACATTTCTTTCCGGGATTTTTGGCCATGAAATCGTCGCAAGCTTTTTTGGCCAGCTTGGCCGATTCATAGTTAAGCTTGTAGACGATATGTTCAAGATCGTAATCTTTCTGTGCGATCTTTGTTCCTGAGAAAGTATTGGTTTCGATAATATCGGCCCCACCTTCCAGGTATTTCATGTGAATGGCGTAAATGACATCTGGGCGAGTTAAGCTTAAAAGATCGTTGTTTCCTTTTAAGTCACCAGCGTGGTCTTCGAAGTGACCTTTTCTAAAGTCTTCTTCTTTTAATTTGTAAGTTTGGATCATGGTCCCCATAGCGCCATCGAGAAATAGAATTCTCTCTTGCAGGGTCTTCTCAAGTTCAATCAGCGTAGGGTGTTTTTTCATAACTTACTTTTGGAATTTTTTAACGATATCTACAACAGTGTTAGTGTCATTCATAATGTAGAAGTGAACGCAAGGTGCTCCACCTTCCAGAAGACCCTGAACCTGATTTGTGGCCCATTCTTTTCCGATATGAGCGACGTTCTTAGTGTCTTTAGTAACTCTCTCAACGAGTTCATCTGGTAAATCAATATAAAAGTTTTTTGGAATGCTCACCATTTGAGTCGCATTCTTTAAAACTTTAATTCCCGGGATGATAGGAACGGTGATCCCAGCAGCGCGGGCCTCTTTAACAAACTCAAAGTAGTGTTTGTTATCAAAGAACATCTGCGTGACCACGTAATCTGCTCCGGCATCTACTTTTCTCTTAAGGTTAATAAGATCGAGCTTTAGATTCGGGGCTTCGAAGTGTTTTTCAGGATAGCCGGCAACACCGACACAGAAATCAAATTTTGAACCACCTTCGATTTCATCAAGGAACTTTCCTTGATTAAGGGCCTTTACTTGTTCAACTAAGTCAGAAGCGTAGTAGTTTGCACTTCTATTTTTAGCAATTTCTTTTTTATAGTTTGGGCCATCTCCGCGAAGAGCGAGGATGTTGTGGATGCCCAGGAAGTTAAGTTCCAGTAGAGCGTCCTCTGTTTCTTCTTTTGAGAAACCTAAGCAGAGCAGGTGAACAACTGTGTCAATGTTAAAGCGGTTTTGGATGATCCCGCAGATACCAATCGTTCCCGGACGCTTTTTGTAGATCTTCCTTTCAATAGAGCCGTCTTCTTTTTCATTGTAATAAGCAGACGAAGAGTGAGCTGTTACGTCGATCCATGCTGGGTGAACCGGTTTTAAGGCCTCGACGATATCGATGATATCTTGAACCGATCTTCCTCTGGGAGGTGGAACGATTTCGTAACTGAATAATGGGTTTTTAGCGCGGTCTAAGTGATCTGTAACTTTCATAGGCCTAACTATATCATCCTTTTTTAAATTTTGCCTGCTAGATAAATAGGCATTGTTAACATTTTTCTTTTTGGGTCATAACCACGATTTTGCCCAGTGAGTTTTAAGGCAAGTTCTGGTTTGTACCTGCCAATATATGCATCCAGGCTTTTTGCCAGAGTGCTTCTTTCAGCTGATTTAACTTCAATGGGCACAATATTTTTTCCTTGTATCCATAAAAACTCGAGCTCAGCTCTTCCTTCAATCCAAGAGTAGAGCGCCCCGGTGTTTTTAGCGTATAGCTCTTGTGCGACAAAATTTTCAGCAATGTAACCTTTGTAACTTCCAAGCTCATGGGCCATGATCGCTTCGATTGGGGTTTCAAGAGCAGCATTTAAGAGTCCAACATCCATGAAATAGAGTTTAAAGCGATTGTCTTCGGTGTGTGCCTTAAGGGGATGTTCGGCCTTGTTATTAATTAATACCTTAATGACAAGTCGCGATTTCTCTAACCATGTTAAAGGTCCTCTGACGCGATCAAATCCTTTTTGATTTGGAATAACTCCGGTGAATTTAAATTTTTGGGTGCTTTCATCTTGAGTTTTGGCCAACTGGGAAGCGACTGCTTCATAAACACTAAGTATGTGTGCTGAATTAACGGTTCCAGAATGTTTAGAAAAATCTGCCTTATAACCTGTCAGGAGTTGGTTTTGAATGTCGCGCGCTCTGGTTATGGCCTTTAGCTCACTTTCATTTTTAGAGTATTCAATGTAATTTTTGACAACTTCAGGCATACCACCAATGGCCTGGTACTTTTTCCATGTTTCTAGTAATTTTTTGTGATGAAGGGGATTAATGGCAGTGTGATCTGTTATTGCTATTTTATTATACTCTTCACATAGTGGAGGCTCCAGCGCCTCCAGGAATTCATGGAAAGTCATAGGATTTAAGTGAAGAAATTCAACTTTCCCAACAGGAAAAGATTCTTCGTTACTCATAATTCCCAAATAACTACCAGCTGCAATGATGGCTGTCTCTTATACACATCTCCGAGCCCACGAGACGCTCAGTTAT
>CAXHHE010000171.1:0-7412 GCA_964016365.1 uncultured Bacteriovorax sp.
ATCCTGGAAGAATACTTGTAAGCTTGTACCAGTTTAATAGGTTGTAATAAACGCGTCCGTAGAAGAGCCCTAGCATATTTTTAAGGAAGTAATCCATTTCTTTAATACGAGACTGAGGGACAAGTAAGATCTCGCAGAATTGGACGTATACTTGGTGGTAAACATAATGAGCGAAACCAAAAGTGAGAGGCATCGTCAGGCCCCCGTAACTCTCTACGATGTTGGAGTTATCCCACATGTATAAAATCCCGCGGCTGTTTTCAATTCCTGTAGTGACCGGGCGGGACTGGAGAATAAAAAGCTCCCCGTCTTTAATGGCCCATTCCACGTCTTGAGGCCTTCCGTAGAAGTCTTCAATTTTAAGAGCGATTTGATGAAGGGCCTTTAGGTCAGAAGCACTTAGTGATTCAGCATTTTGCTCATTTAATGAAACAGCGACTTCCAGGCACTTTTGTTCTTTTTCGTCGCGGATCAGTTTTTTAGTTTTTTCGACGATGTTTTTTTCACTTATCGATCCATCTTTTTTCATGATGGTATATGTATCAGCGTCTAAAAGTCCTGAGACAAGTCCTTCTCCAACTCCATAAACCGAGTTGATAACAATCTGGTCATTTTTCCCATTGATGGGGTTACAGGTAAAAAGAACTCCGCTGATATCCGGGTCAATCATCTCTTGTAAGATAACCGAAACTTTAATGTTTAAAATATCCAGCTTATTAATCGTTCTATAGGCCAGTGACCTCTCTGAGTAAGCAGAGGCCCAGCATTCTTTAATTGAATGAATGGTCGTATCGAGATCAGAGATGTAAAGAAAACTTGATAGCTGACCGGCAAATGAGTGAAGAGCGCTGTCTTCGTCGTGAGCACTCGAGCGCACAGAGATTAAGTCTCTTTCAAGCTCTTCGTAGGCCTTGGCGATTTCTTCAAAGATCACCAGTGGCATATTGGTTTCAACAATCTTGTGTTTGATTTTTTCCGACACTTCCTGCATTGAGAGGTGTTTGTCTTCTAAGATAGTGTTGAGGTAATCTTCAATTCCGCTTTGTTTTTTGAACTCTTCAAAAAAGGCCGGAGGAAGAGTGACAAATTTTGGAACCTTGATATCGTTTTTACTTAGTAAGTAAAGATTGTGCCCTTTACCGCCAGATTCTTTTTTGGCGAAGTGCTGGGTACTGTCTTTAGAGACGATGTAGAGATTGTGTGGCTTCATAAGACCCTATGGAATAATGTGAGAAAAAATTAATAAAACGTAAAACAAAATAATATAGACAGAGCTAAAGAGGCGGTAGTGTTTTGCCGCTGCCGGATTGTCTGTCATGATGTATCTCAAAGAGAGAATTCCTAAAATAGAAAGCAGGATTCCAGAGCTCCAAAGAGAAAAAGCATGGTTGGCGCCTCTTAAAGAAAGAGTGAGAAAATGGGCGATGACTGCTTGTGAAACCACCAGAACGACCGCTCCAGTTCTGCCAAAGAGGCTGGAGTAAGTGTCTACACTTGTGCGCTCTTCTGAGCTGGCAAAAGTTTTTCTTCCAAATTCGAAGATGTTAAAAAGAAGCCAGTTGGCCATGGCAAATGAAACCAGGGTCGTGTTAGTCACAAGTTTTAGTAAATTTTCCGTGCTTAGAAAACTGAAAATGGCAAAACTCAAAAGCACTGTTACAACTGTATGAGTGAGTGCATAGGTTGTCAGGTAGGGTCTGATTTTTTCACGGATAAAAAATTCTTTATACATTAAAAGCGAATAAAGAATGGCCACGATCATGCTCATGAGCGAGTTAAGCCCCATTGAAGCAAAAGTGACAAGCTCAATAAGAATGCAAACCACCATGCCAGTGTACATGTCTTTGTGGTTTAAAAGGCCTCGAGGAAGCGGGCGTGTTTTATTAATCACCACATCCAACTCGTAGTCTTTGACTTCATCATATAGGCGCAGCTTAAAATAAAAGGCCACCACTCCAATGAGCATTACCAGATCATTAAGAGACGTCGCAAAGATGGACTCTGTCGCATTGACCACCAGGATGTGGGCAAAGATAAAAACCACAATCATGCTCAAGTGAGATGCGGGTTCAAAACGCTCTTTTGTAAACTGCCACCAGGCCCCTGCCTTTGCCATGAAACTTATCCTTGGATCTTCTTTTTTAGAATTTCATATTCAACCTTACTGTGGTGACGAGGGTCCATCGGGATATCGTCAATGTGAATGATTTCATCCACTACAAAATCGTTTTTCTCCATCACACGTCTGATTTCAGCTTTGGCCTCCTCTACGTTCAGGTTCGTATCCTGAGTTGAGAAGACCGCATAGGTCTTTTCGATTAAATCAGGGTGAGCGATTCCCAGGAAGGCCGCTTTATGAACAAATGGAAACTTTTTAAGAATGATTTCAGCACGAACCGGGAAGAAGTACTGGCCTTTGCGGTTAATTGCATTGTGAACGCGGCCTACGATCCATAGGTTGTTGTGCTTATCTAATTTTCCCAGATCTCCCGTTCTGTGCCAAACAACTTTTCTTTCATCGCGGATTTTAGCGCGGAAGAAGGCCTCTTCGTTGTTAAAGTATTTTTCACAAACGTGCTCGCCGGCAACGATTAACTCTCCAACTTCTCCTGGAGGAACTTCCAGTTTTTTCCAGTCGGAAGCATCTTTAACGTAAACCGGGTCTTTGTTGATGTGAATAAATTTATATTCAAGTCCACTATCAAGACCTCCTACGTTGACTCCGGCCTCAACGATTTCATGGTCATCGTGTGGTTTTTCCGCGAGCATTTCAACGGCTTCAATGTGGGCCATTGGTTCAACTTCTGTTGATCCATAGAGCACCAGGATTTCTGCATTTTTGGCCACACTCTTCATGCGAGCGACATCGTCTCTTGAAATGGGAGCACCACCAGTGACGATGCGTTTTAGGAAATCGAGATTTAATTTCTTTTCAATACAATACGCCGAAAGAGCATTAAAAAGTGAAGGAGATAAAGTTGTGCACGTTACACCACTTGATTTCATCTGCACGTATAAAACCAGTGCGTCTGTTGGAGCAGGAGAGCCCACATCAATGGCCGGGATAATCGTTTCAACTCCCGCGGCCAAGTTATTGAGTGAGAAGATAGGAAAGACTGGAAGGTCTTTATCGCCATTTTCATAAGGAAGGTGGCGGTTAAGGGCGTAGTGCTGGGCCGCTAAGAAGCGGTGGCTTCTGTCTGCTCCTTTTGGAGTTCCCGATGACCCGGTTGTAAACGTGATCAAGGCCGTGTGCTCTTTTTCTACTGGAACAATTGGCAGAGACTCTTTTCCTTGAAGTAAAACTTCTAAGCGAGCGTTGTATTTAATTTCGCTTTTAACTTCTCCAGCGACAATCTTAATAGGAATAGAAGCAATTTCCGGAACGTCGGCCAGATAGGCGAAGGCCCTATCGGCACTGATCATTGCGCGTGGGTTAGCAACTTTTGCACTCACTCCCATTTGGTCGCGTCTTGCCCAAGAATCAAGGAAAGTTGGAATCGCCCCCATCTTTTGAAGGGCAAACATCGCGGCATACATATAAAGCGACATTGGTAAAAAGAGAATAACTCTATCGCCAAAAGCGATGCCTTGGTTTTGGAATTCTTTTGCGAGTATTCCTACTAAGTGTTCAAGCTCAACGACTTTTACCGAGCGGTGTGGAAGTGGAGTGTTGATATCTCCATTCCAGCTTTTTAAATCTTCCGGGTTAACCCAGGTTAAGATATTTCTTGTTGGGAAATTTTTGGCGTGCTCTCTAAGAAAGCTTGCTACGTTATTATTTTCATCTTTTCCTGGATAGTATCCCAGGCGCTTTTCTTTATTGTCATTGCTCATATGTTTTCCAATTGATTCATTGATTAAAGTGGCAAGCTCTTTAGTGTGTGTCCATAAAAGAGCGTGTCCTGCTTCTGGAATGGTCTTGATGTGAATGTTCTTATAAACCAGTAGGGGATCAAACTGTCTTTCTTTGTTGGCCCCTTTGTACGACGTCTGGTCGCCTTCACCCATGATGACAATCACCGGGATATTTTTTGCTTTTAACTGCTCCAGGCGTTTAATCACTTTTTCTTCTGAAATATCTTTTTCTAAAATCGAGTGTGCCAGTCTTTCGGTGTTGAAATACTCTTTAGCATCTTTTTCATAGGTCTCAGGGATAGGATGGGGATGAGAGCTTTCTTTTAACATTTTCTCAATGCTTTTTTTCGCCAGCGCAGGAAGAGCGGTGTTTCTAAAAAGATCAAACATTAAAAGTCCTTTCATTAAAGCGCCGGGCCTTTTTGTCGGAAACAAATAAGGTGCCACTAAGATCACCATTTTTGTCCTGTCGCTTTTGGCGGCGTATTTCAAGGCCTTCACACAGCCAAAAGAAAACCCCAGTTGAATCTCTGCTTCGAGATCACCTTTGCGTTCTTTTTTTACGCGGTCGTAGAGATGAATCTCCATGTCCGGGAAATATTTTTTTATGTGAGAGAAATCTTGTGGGGCCCCTGGTGAGCCGTGGTGAAAAATCATTTTCATAGTTCAATACCTTTTTGCAGCATCTTTCTGATCGCAAAGAAATCGGGGTTCTTTGTGTACTCAGTTTTAGTTGAAATATTGTCTTGTTCTATCGGAATTTTCTGGGTCTCTTTGATCATTTTTACGACTTTTGCCATCTCAATGCCCTCAATTTTCGAACTCTCTTCAATCAGCCTTGCAAAACTCTTGCGAAGTTTAGAGTCTTTCGGAGTACTTGTTTCGATTCGTCGGATAATGCCACCGTTGTCGATTTTTTTCTCCATCACATGAATGGAAAAACCTGTAGGGCGGTTATTGTAGAGGGCCCATAGGTCACACATGGTTCCGCGGAATTCCGGGAGAAGTCCGTGGTGGATGTTGATGGCCCCGAGGCGCGGGAGTTTTAAGATTTTACTTTTGTAAATGAATCTGGTGCGGGCGTTGATTAAAAGATCTGTTTGGTGATTTTTCACAAACTCGAGGAAGTCGGGCGAGTTTGGATTGTCGAAAAAATGCAGAGGAATGTCATGCTTTTTGGCCAGGGCCCTGCGGTCTTTAAAAGCGGCCTTGAGGGTATTTTTCATCAGAGAAAGTCCGATTCTTCGGGCACCCATAAGCCCTAAAGCGAAGCCTCTCAGGGTCAGGACAGGGGAGTTGTTCTTCAGGATGACCAGGTCGATAGAGAGGTCCTTCTCCCCCTGTAATTCCCTAAACAAACCCTCTAAGAAGTGGTTGTAATTTCCGGGCACGAAAGTGACTTCGCTAGTAACTACTAGGATTTTCATCAGATCTCCAATCAAGCGTTATTTATAGTTTAGACAAGGAATGTATTTTTTTCAAAGGGAACCACAAAAACTCCCCAGGAATTTTTCAGAGGGTATCATTGAGCATTAGCACAAATGAGGATTTATGCAGAACATCTCTGTTTATCTTAACCAGCGAGCTTCAAACGGCGGCCATGATTGGCAAGGAAAGATCAATAACGCCCTTTTTAGAAGCAATATCGAATACCCCGTGTCTTCGAATATGGAAGAGCTTCATGCTAATTTGAGCCGCGATATTCAAAACAACGTAGATGCTATTTTATCCGTTGGTGGAGATGGGACTGTTCATTCAATTATTCAAATGCTGGCGGGAACTGATATTGGTCTTCTCGTTGTTCCAGGAGGCACCGCCAATGATTTTGCAAGAACCATGGGGTCGAGTTCAAATATTAAAAAAATTGCTCAGACCATCAGGCTTAACACTAGAAAGAAGATCGATTTGATCAATATCAATGGCCGCTTTATGGCCACTAATGGAGGCCTGGGATTTGCCGCAGAAATTGCAGGTGATATCAATGCCATTCGCTCTGAGTTTCCTCAGTTTAAAAAATTTATGAAGCTCTCGGGGAAAAATGTCTATTCATTGTTTGCGGCCAAGAGACTTATGGCCCGCGAAGTAATGAGCTATAAGTTTAAGTTGGAATCAGCGGAGCTTAACGATGTTTTTTACTCTCCACTAATTTTAATTAACAACCAACCGGTTTTAGGTGGCAGCTTTGAAGTGGCCCCTCATACCAATCATCAGGATGGAAAGTTCAACCTGACAATCTTTAAGCACCAAAACAGGCTGGAGCTGATTGCCTGCGTCCTTAAAATTTTAAACGGGAAATTCCCAACAGATGACCCGAACATCGTGGTCTTGGAAACAACTGAAGCAAAAATTGAGCTGCTTGATGGAGCGTCAGAGTTGTCATTCTTTGGCGATGGTGAGATCTTTCCTAAGACAAAGAGCTGGCACATTAAGTGTTACCCTAATTTTCTGAATGTGTTTTCACCAAAAGACCAGGTGGATTTAGAGAATTTCAGCGGCCAAATTGTAAGTTTAACTTAAATAATCATGAATGTATTAATCACAGGTGGAACAGGTTTTTTAGGCGGATACTTAGTCCGTTTATTAGCTTCTCAATTTGAAGTTGTCTATCTTCTTTCCCGTCAAGGAGAGCTGGCAAAGTTCAGCGATTTAAAAAATATTATATACCTCAAAGGGGACATCACTAATCTTGAAGTGATCGCTCTTGAAGGCGAAGAGAGAAAAAGACTCCTGGATGATATCGATGTGGTGGTTCATGCTGCCGCTCTTTATGACCTGAGCGCGACTTATACGGCCTGCTTTTTACAAAATGTTGTCGGCACTCAAAATATTCTTCACTTGATCAGTGGAATGAAAAACCTTAAGTCATTTTACTACGTTTCAACCATTGCGGTAGGCGATACGGACACTTTCTTTTTAGATGAAAATGTCCTGCCAAAGAGAACATCTTTTAAAGACAGTTACTCGGAAACCAAATACCTGGCAGAGCAGATTGTCAGAGAGAACGTGAACGCTAAATTCGTCACAAGAATTATTCGTCCAGCGATTATTATCGGTGACTCACAAACAGGTGAGATGCCAAAAATAGACGGGCCTTACTTTTTCCTTCGCGCTTTTCTGAAATACTCGAAGGCCTTAAAGTATGTGCCGATTGCTCCTTTGAGTTATAACCCAAGGGCCAAGCTTCCGATCATTCCAGTTGACCATTGTGCTCAGTTGATTGCTCATTTAATCGAGCGTGAAAAATTCGCTCCCGAAGTGAAGACTTATCATCTGGTGAGTTCTGAGCTGCCCACATTGCAGGAATTTTTAAATGACCTCAATGAAAAATTCGGGCTTAAGACTTATTATCTCCCGGTCAAAGAGAACCCAATTCATAATTCCTTATTAAAAATCTTAGGTATTCCAGAAGAAGTACTTCCATTCATGTTTTCGCGTCTGTCATACGATAAGACCAGTACTTTAGAGGATTTGCCTGAGATCAACAAAAGTACCTACGGTGCTTTTAAACACCTGTCTCTTATACACATCTGACGCTGCCGACGAAGGCTTCTGTG
>CAXHHE010000172.1:0-7389 GCA_964016365.1 uncultured Bacteriovorax sp.
TAGCTTCTTTGATTGGTTATTTTTAAAAGCGCGGATGATCACCAACAAAACAGAGATACCAGTGGCCGCTGATAAAAAGTTTTGACCGGTTAAGGCCACCATCTGTGAGAAATGACTCATCGTCGCTTCTCCGGCATAAGACTGCCAGTTGGTGTTGGTCATAAAACTCACCGCTGTATTAAAAGCGAGATGCCAGCTTAAATTTGGAAGATGGGCCGGGTTAAGTGGCAGGCCTCCTTGAAAAAGCAGAACGAAAAAGACAAAGAGAAAGCCGATAAAGTTAAAAGCTAAGACTGCTTTTAAATACTGTGGCCAGGTCATCTCTTCTTTTTCATCAACTCCGATGATTACATAGAGAACTTTTTCAAAAGGTCTGGCAATCTTACCTAAAAGTGTCGATTGACCAGAAAGCGACTTATGAAAAAAGGCCCCCAAAATCGGTGTAAAAAGAATAAGAAAAAAAAGCGCAATGATGACTTGTAACAAATCATAACCATTCATAGGGACTCCTAAAATTTATCCGGGAAAATTAAGCAATAAATAAGGTAAATAAATGTGAGGCCCGCAATGGCGCCCACGATAGCAAAATCCATAAAAGACCTCCGTTAAGACGTCTTTAGGATAGCCAATCGCGGATCAAGATTTCGTCAAAAGCCTCTGACTGGGCGTAAAGATTTAGTAAAGAAGGGCGTAAACCTAAGGAAGTGCTTCTACGTATTTCAAGAATTCTTGCTGATATTTCTTGTTTTCCACATAAAAAACATCCCCATGTCCGCGAATACTGAAGGTCCAGAAATCCTTCTTAGGTGAGGTCGTAATGCGGTTATACAATTGTTGCCCTAAATTGTAAGCTATCACGAAATCCTCAGTAGAATGAATGGATAGAACCGGCATGGTCAAGTGAGCAAGCTTCGGGTCTGCCGTATATGAGTTAGTGATAATGAGAGACAGGGGCCAGAATGTTTTTTCGCGGGCCACTTCTCTTGGCGATAAAAAAGTTGAATCTAAAACTAAAAGAGCGATCTCATCTCTGTGCTTAAAATCTTCCAGGGATTTTAGAAGAATCGCTCCACCTAAGCTTTGTCCGTAGACAATAAAACGTTTGAAGCCACCTTTTTTATATTGCTCGTAAGCATAATTTAAAAAGGCCAGTCCATCTTCGGCCACACCTTTTGGTTCAGGTTTCCCTTCACTCAATCCATAACCGCGGTAATCGAAAATAATGCTGTCGTAGTCGTGGTCCATCATCCAGACAGAGTTAGCAAAATGAGAAGTTAAATTCTGGGCGTTGCCGTGAAAATAGAGCACGAGGTTTTTAGGATTCTTATTTTTTGAGAACATTCTCCACGCAGAGAGTTTTGTTCCATCGATAGAAGGGATGGTGAAAGCTTCAAACTTCACCTTAAACTGCTCAGGGGTCGCATACAGGTAATTATCCGGCTGGTAAATAATCGAACTACAGCTCGTGAGAAAGAGACACAATAAAACGATTTTAGAAATAGTGCCCATAGCTCACCTCATGAATGATTGTGTTTTTTGAAAAACTTCCAAAGCCAGAGATGACCGAGCTTTCAAAACGCACGTCTTGTTGGCGGTCAAAAAAGAGTGAATGTTTAAGAGTGACTTTGTTGTAGTAGTCCTCAGAGATTTTTTTAGTGGCATCAAAACGAAGCTCGTCAATAAGCCCGATTTTATATTTGTTTCCTAGTTGTGCATAAAAAGACACTTCGGCCGCAGGTCCTGCTCTAAATCCTTTTTTTAGATGCGAGCTCACTTCTCCAAAGGCCCCGGCCATAAAACTGGCCACTGTGTTTTTCCCTCTGAGAGTTACTCCACCATAAACATTGGCATTAACTTTATGGCAAAGCGAGCAGTCTAAGTCATAAAGCCTTTCACTTGAAACCTTTGCTCTCCATGAAAGCTGAGGATCATAGAAGCGGTATTCGTGAAGAGAGATAAGATCCACTAAAACCAGTTTGTCGTAATCGAGTTTTTTATTTTTTACATCGTAAATGAATGAACCTGTTAAAAAATCAAATTGAGAAAAAGGATCGAAGCCTTGATCGCGGGCCATGAGGTCATGGTATCCCTGCTTTAATTCAAATCCCATGAGTGTCGTATGATTTTCCACGCGGGCAAAAACCGAAATCTTTTGTGGGTCGTGAGAGTTCTCCGGCATATTGGTCTGGTCGTAAACTTCTTTGACAATTTCAGCTTTTGGCAGTTTGGCCCTTTTAACCAGCGCTGCTCTTTGAAGCTTAGCGAGTTTTTCATTAAGTTTATTTTTCGTGCGGTAGTGAGTGAAATCCAAATAGGCCACAACTGCGTCGAGCACTTTAGGGTTATTCACATCCTCTGGAAGAACTTCATCATCGACTATCTTTTTAACTTGCGCCACTTCTTCAGAAGACAAATGCTCCCACATCTTGGCCACTTGTTTTTTCAAACTCGCGCGGTAATTTGTTGAGGCCACTCTCCCCGGAGTTTCTTCAAAGTGTTTAACCATTTCTCCTGGCAGGTAATACCAGCGCGCGTGGGCGTTGACTTTGTCGTCGTCTTTGTAAGCGACAGAAAGAAGATCAGCAAGAACAGCAGAGCAGTTTTCATCGGCAAAGTAATAATCAAAATACGTCGTCTGATACAATTCCCACAGGTGATTAATCAGGCGGTCGCGTTCAGCGGGAGTCATATTGAGATTGTATTCAATCAAATCCCTCGACTCTCCATTGTTGTATTCATTAACTTTTGTGTAATACTTAGTGACTTCAAAAAGTCCTTTGTATCCACCAAACATTCCCTTAAACGCAAAAATAAGTCCCATGTCTTCCGTCTCAGGCACAGCAGAAAAAGCGACAGCGTAATCAAGAAGATCGTTGGTCTTTCCTTTTTGGTTCAGTCGTAAAAGTGTATGGCCAAAAAGTGATGAGGGATTATTGGGATATGAAGATGAGAAAATGAGAGTCACTGATTCAGCATTGAGTCCCGCTTTCCATTCGTCGAACACCGGACATGCAATGTCCGGAACACCACTGAGCAGTCCTTGGGCCTTTAAGAATTCATATCTTTCACGAAACACACACTGAGCAGGATAACCAAACCACCCTACTTTGGAGCCGAGTTCATGAAAAGCTGTGATCGTCCAATTGAGTTCAGCCTCTGGATTAGTTTTTCCATCGGGAGCAAAGAAAAACTTCTCACCGTCGACTTGAGATTTACCGTTTTTGTAATGAAGGAGTTTGAGCCAGTATTTGTGATCGAAATCTAAAGACGCTGCCGAGGCGGGCCCGGCAGCGATTAAAAAATTAGATAAGAGAGCAAGAAGCAGAAAGTGTTGCATTGTTTCTGATTTCAGCCTTTACGTTGTTGTAAAGTTCTACACCAGAAGTGTTTGCCGATGGTAGAACTGATTCATATTTTGCTTGAACCATTGAACCAAAAGCTTCTGCGTTTTGACAACCGAAAACACCAGCAAATCCAGCTACGAACTCACCGTTTCCACGAGACATTTCAACTGCTAGTTGGTTCATGTTCGCTTCAGCAAAGTGGATCCCTTTTGCGTCGTTTTTAACGATTGAGTGCTTAGCACATCCAGATGTTCCAAGAGTCATTGCGATTGAGTTAGAGAAAGTCGCGTTAACTAGTGATCTTGTCGAAGAAGATACTAGAGATTGCTTTGGAGCTACTTCGTATCCCATACCGCATCCAGATGAAGTATCTGCTGCAAATACTGAAGAAGCTGCTACAAGTGCGAAAAGTCCGATAATAAGTTTCATTTAAGTCCTCCTTGAACTATGAAAGTTTTCATAATGAATAGGTTCAGGTATATTGGCTTAAAACTCAATAAGAAAACTACGAATGAAAGAAAAAATTATCCTCGGTATCGAGACTAGCTGTGACGACACTTCTTTTGCCCTTTTAAAAGGGAATCCCGATGATCTTTCGGAGAAGCCGACACTCCTGGCTCACCAGTCATTTTCCCAAGAATTAATGCTCCAAAAATGGGGAGGAGTCGTGCCAGAAATCGCTGCGCGCAACCACCTCGAGAAGATCACTCCGCTCTTGGATTCGTGTTTTAAGACTGCGGGAGTGAAAATAACAGATGTAAGTCTCATCGCCGTGACAACTCACCCAGGCCTATTGGGCCCCCTCCTAACTGGAATTAATTGTGCTAAAACTTTGGCACTGCTTCATAATCTGCCAATTGTATCGGTAAACCACTTATATGCGCACCTTGAGGCCATCCACCTCACAGAAAGCGTGCCATATCCGTACTTAGGTTTACTCGTGAGCGGTGGACATAGCCTGTACTTAAAAGTCACAAGCCCGACGTCATTTGAAATTCTCGGCAACACCATTGACGATGCTGCCGGAGAGGCCTTCGACAAAGGTGGAAAACTCTTAGGTCTTGGATACCCTGCAGGGAAAATCATTGATGACCTAGCTGTTAACGGCGATCCAAAAAAATACACTTTCCCTATTTCGATGCTGGACTCTGGAGATGCGACTCTAAGTTTCTCTGGTGTAAAAACATCGCTTAGAAATTTCATTGAGGCCAATCCTGAAGGAAGCTTCAAAATGGAAGACGTGTGTGCTTCTTACCAATACGCCATCGTTGAAGCGCTTTCACGAAAATTAAAAAAGGCCCAGGATATCGCTGGCGCTCACGACCTGCCAATCGTTGTTGGTGGTGGTGTTGCTTGTAACTCAAGTCTTCGCACGACTTTAAAAAACAATTATAAAAACGTTCACGTGGTTGCTCCTCGCTTTTGCACTGACAACGGTGCGATGATCGCCAACTACGCGCTTAGAACTTATCACGATGCGATTTCATTCCCTGAATGTTTAGGACTGGATGCCCGCGGACAATTTGTTTCTAAAAAAGATAAACTTGAACACCAACGCAAAGGGGACAGACTTTAATGAAGATGGAACTTCCCTTAGCGAATAAAACCTTAGGCCAGCACTTCCTTCGCGACAGTGGCGTGATCGATAGAATCTGTTCTGATTTCAAAGGACAAGCAGAAGCTGTTTTAGAAATTGGTCCAGGCCCAGGGATTCTCACTGAGTTTCTTGCTCTAAGATCAAAGAGTGAAGGCTTACCCTTTTTTGTTATCGAAAAAGACGACCGCTTCCCTCCTTACCTTTTGCAGTTTATTAACGATAATCAAATCACGATGACAGATGCACTCGCTGTACACCTGAGCGCTTTTTTCAAAGAAAAAAACATCGACCAGAAAAATATCTGGCTTGTCTCTAACCTTCCTTACAATATCAGCACTCCGCTTTTAATTAATTTCCTGCAGGCGCCGGAAATAAAGTACATGACTTTGATGTTTCAAAAAGAAGTGGCCGATAAGGTCTTTCCTTTTTCGACGACAAAAAATTATATGGGCTCGCTCTTGGCAATCACTCAAACGTATTTTGATTGCAAGCTTTTATGCAAAGTTCCTCCGGGAGCTTTTAACCCTCCACCGAAAGTTGACTCTGCTGTTTTAACAATGTCTCGTCGTGAAACACCACTTGTTCCACTTTCAGAGTTCCATGCGCTGGAAAAATTTCTTCGCCTTCTCTTCTCACAAAAAAGAAAACAGCTGGGTGGGATTTTAAAAGCAAGCTTCCCGCTTCCGCTTATTGAATCAAGCTTTAATACGCTTGGGATTCCTTTAACGATCAGAGCAGAAGCTCTGGAGCTCAATCAAGTGATCGAACTTTATAGGATGTTAAAAAAATGAAATGGATTCTTCTACTTCAATGCTTACTTGTCACTAATGTTCACGCCGCTTATCCAGAATTATTCGGAGCGAGCTTTTCAACAAGTGGGATTGGAAACCAGGCAAACCTAAATGCCAACGATCCAAGCAATAACTACTACGCTCCATCTGTGCTTGGTTTTTCTGATAAGTTCAATGTCCTGGCGCAAGCGACTTCGACTGCGACTCACTTTAAGCCAATCAACAATATCATTGTCACTAACAGCACGAACTCAAACAGCGGAACAACTTACGGAAGCGCAAAAACGGATTACCAAAAGTTTTACGGAAGTGCCCTTCACGTCGCTTTACCTGTTGGTGGAAAAGTTCACTTAGGGACTCTTGCTCTTTCAGTTTTCATGCCGGTGGGCCACCTGACACAAACCAACTCTGGGGATGCTTTCCTTCCTGAGTACGTCATGTTTCATTCGCGCTATCAAAGAACTTCTACTTATTTAAACTTCGCCCGCAAGTGGAGCGATGACTTCGCCTGGTCTCTGGGAGCAATGTTGGGCTTTCAAGCGACAGCTGAAGTAAGAACGAATATGAGTTTAAACGGAGCGAACTACGGTTCATGGGCCAGAGGTCAAGCGAAGGTTTCTCCTTCAATTGCGGCCATCGCTTCTGTGACAAAAATGTTTGATACGAATTCAGTGTATTTCACATACCAACAAGAAATGAAGTCGAATTTAAAGACGACTGTTTTCGGGGAAATCACCAACCCGAACCTGGCCCTCATCAACTCGACACTGACGTCGATGATTTACTACGACCCACACACTTTCCGCTTGGGCTCAACATATATCGTTGGCGATGCCGAGCTTTACGCCGGTCTTGAGTACCAGATGTGGTCCAACTATAAAACACCGATCATGAAAGTTGAAAAAACTTCGGGTGTGGTTGTTCCAAGTAACAATTACGAAAAAATCACAACTCGCGATACAATTAATCCTCGCCTTGGGATCAAGTATAACTGGACTGACCGCTGGAGCACTCTGCTTGGAGCTCAGTACCGCATGACTCCGCTGAAAGGTGATTTCTCACAAGCTGGAAACTCCATTGACGTGGATACAGTGGTAGGAACAGGTGGAATCCAGTACCGCATGGTGATTTGGTCAAAAGATGTTCACTTAGGGACAAGTCTCCAGTATCATCATCTTCTGGATAAGCACGTCACAAAAGCTGGCGGGCAGGAAAACGGAACAGCAGGGCCAAAACTTGGGGCACCTGGATACGACATTGGCGGCTATATTTTAGCTGCGGCATTTGGAGTGAAATTTAATTTCTAATGAAGATAATTGGAACAAATAAACGTGCAGGCTTTGACTACTCTTTAAAGGAATTCTTTGAAGCAGGGATCGTTTTACAAGGAACGGAAGTTAAAGTTCTACGCGAGGGCAAAGTTAACCTGGGCGAAGCCTACGTCGTCATTGATGGCGAAGGTGAAGTATGGGCCTACAACGTTCTCATTCCTCAATACGCCTTTGGAAACATCCACAACCACCAGGAAGCAAGGGTTAAGAAACTTCTCTTGAATCGACTGGAAATCAACCGCATTTACCACACGATGAAAACTCAACAGATGAGTTTAGTCTGTCTCTTATACACATCTGACGCTGCCGACGAAGGCTTCTGTGTA
>CAXHHE010000173.1:0-7362 GCA_964016365.1 uncultured Bacteriovorax sp.
TGCGCTCGATACACTCTTTTTCTGTGGCAAAAAGACCCCGGCGAAGCTCAATGGCCTCTTTGTAGCCGATAGAGGCGAGGGGCTTTTCTTCCAGGCTAAAACCAGCGCGGGCAAGACCTTCGATCTCTTCCATTAATCCCTGAGCAAACATTTCTTCCGTGCGTTTTGTGATCACCTGGAAGTGTTCATCTTTAGGAAGATCGAGATAGAGATGCAGAACATCCCATGGATGGGCGATCTGAGAAAAGTCGTACGGGTTTTGTTCGTCTAGTTCTTTTTTTTGGTCAGAGATTTTATTTCCCGTCACTTCAAAATGTTCAACTGCCCTCATTAAACGGTAGTGATCGTTGGAGTGCAGGTTCACCAGAGACTGCGGGTCGTGAATTTTAAGGTATTCAATAAAAGGAGTGATCCCTTCAGCTTTATACCACCCATCCAGTTTGTCTTTTATTTCCTGAGAAGGAGTGGGAGATTCATACATTCCTTTTAGAAGAGCACGCAGGTAAAAGGCGCTTCCCCCAACGAGAATGATGACTTTGTTTTCCTTCATCAAATCTAAAATGAGCTTTTCTCCAATTTTAATAAATTGGGCGGCATTCATCGGGCTTTTGATGGATTCGATATCAACCATATGGTGTTCGATACCGGCCTGCTCAGCTTTAGTTGGCTTGGCCGTACCGATAGAAATCTCTTTATAAAAAAGCAGAGAATCGAAATTAACCACGGCCGCTTTTTTTCCAAGGTCGTTTTGGATTTTCTGCGCGATAGCTATACTTGTTTTTGTTTTCCCGGAAGCGGTTGGCCCTGAGACGATGATGAGTTTATTCATGCTTTAAACAAGCTTTTTAAACGCTCATGGGAGAGCTCAACAGAGAACTCAGCGCATAGAGGAGTATTGAGGAATTTTTCAATAAAATTATCAGGAACAGACATTAGCAGATCGTCGTTGATAAATTCGTGATAGAACTTTTTAAATGATTCCTTCTCATAATTTTGAGTTTTAGGAAGCTCGTAATACTTAATCAGCCCTTCGGCCACAGAGTTTAAAAGCACTTGTGGAAGAAACTTGGGAATCGTTCTTAAAACAATATACTCAGCATTCAGGCGGTCGAATTCAAAACCCAAGGCCTTTAAGTCTTCAAAGTGTTTATCGACTTTTCCTTTGAGCATTTTAAAAGGTTCACTGATCAGAAGTGGCCCAGCTGATTCATCGTTTAATGAAAAATGCTGAAGCTCTTCGCTGATAGCACATGAGAGAAGTTTTCTTAAATCGACTAATGTCGGTTTTCCCTGATCAGCAATTAAAAACTGAGTTAACAGTCGCTGAAAGCGCGGGGCAGGTGTCAGCAGCGATTCCGCCTTAAAGAGGCTGTAGTCAGCAGAGCTTTCTTCACTTGTGCTGGAAAAATTCATCAGGTCAAAGTTTCTATTTTCGTCTTTCGAAAAAAAAGAAGGAGTGTTTTCTGGAGAGTTTCCTGAAAAATCAAGGCCCAAGGAAGGTGGAGCTTCAATTGCCTGAGTCTTAATTCCGGCCTTAAGTGAAGTCACTAAAAGAGAGTAGACGACGTCTGATCTTAAAAACTTGATCTGAGTTTTATTTGGGTGGACGTTGACATCAATATCTTCAGGTGGGGCCTGGATATCAATCACATAGTGACCGCTTTCTCCAAAACGCCAGAAGATATCCAGGTTTCTTAACACTGCCTGATGCAATGATTTGTCCTGGAAGAAGCGCTTGTTAACAAAAAGATAGTGGTGGCGGTACTGCGGAGTCGTATGAGTTTCTCTGGTGAAATACACCTGAACTTTGTACCCTTCATACTCTTGTGAAGCCGCAATAATATTTTTTGTTTCAGTTTTTCTTGAGAAAAAAACCTGAGCGATTCTTTCGATGTCGTTGCCTGCTTCAACGGCCTTAAAGATTTCTTTTTCTTTTTCATCCCATTTAATAGTGAAAGTCACTTGAGGGTGAGAGAGAACAAAAGAGTAGATCATTTTTTTGAGAGCAGACTTTTCACTAACTTTTGATTTAATGAACTTAAGTCTCGCCGGCGTATTGAAAAAGAGGTCTTTGATATAAATCGAAGTCCCTTGGGTGCTGGCGCGCTGAGGGATAAGAAGCTCTGTGGCCCCGCCATTGATAATGATTTTTCCACCTTCAGCATTTAGGTCTTTAGGCTGAGTGGTACAAGTCAGGCGCGCTGATGCTGCCACAGAGGCGAGTGCCTCACCACGGAAACCAAAACTGTGAAGACGATAGATATCTTCAAAACTTTTAAGTTTCGAAGTCGCGTGGCGAAGAAAGGCAAACGGAAGGTTTTTAAAACTCATTCCATGACCGTTATCTTCAATCGATAGAAGATCCATGCCGTTTTCAATTAAATGCAGGTGGATTTCAGTTGAACCGGCATCCAGAGAGTTTTCAATCAACTCTTTTAAAAGCGAAGCAGGGCGCTCGAGCACCTCACCGGCCTTAATCTGGTCGATAATATGTTCCGGCAGAATTTCAATGGTAGGATTAGAATCTGTTGATGTCATTAGCCCCTATAGAATTGAACCTGATTCCTGCCCCCTTCCTTAGATTTGTAAACAGCTTCATCAGCTCTCTTAAAGAGATCTGTTCCAGTGTTTACGCCTTGGCGGTAATCTGCAACTCCAATAGATGCGGTTACGGGAAGTCGTTTCCCGTCGTAAATAAATTCTTTGTTTTCAATCAGCTTTCTTAATCTTTCTGCGATTTCAAAAGACTGTTTTAAGTTTGTTTTTGGTAAAAGAATAACGAACTCTTCTCCACCGTAGCGGGCGAAGACGTCCTGCTCTCTGATCCCGTTAGTGCGGATGAGGCCTGCCATTTCTTTTAAAACGTAGTCTCCGGCATCGTGGCCGAAGTTATCGTTAAGTTTTTTAAAGTGATCTAGATCGAAGATGATTAGCGATAGAGGATCACCTGTCACTTTTGATTTGTTAACTTCAAGAGTGATTCTGTTGTTGAAGTAACCTTTGTTGTAACAGCCAGTATGTTTATCTGTGTTGGCCTCAAGGTTTAGCTTGTCGTACGTCAGTCTCTCTGGATCTCCTTTTGGAAGATACTTAAGAGCGATGCTTCCGATCTTAATGATGTCACCTTTTGCAAGAGTGGCATTGCCTTCAACTTTTTTATTGTTAAGGTATGTTCCGTTTTTTGATCCACTGTCTTCAAGGACGTGAGTGTCTCCTTGAGCGTGAAGTTTGAAGTGGTAGCGTGAAACACCGTTAAACTCTAATGCAATAGAGTTGTCTGCGTTTCTACCTACACCTGTTGTTGACTCAATAAGATCAAACAGCGTTCCGTTTAAATCACCACCAACCACGAGTAAAGCAGCAGGCTTTTGTTGTGCTTCTTTTTCTGAAGCTTGCAAAGCGGCTCTAATGTCGGTTAAGACAATGGTTGTGTCATCAGTACTCATTGAACAGGATCCTTTTCTATTAGTGATTTCTTAGCTTTTAATTTTAACTAAGGGTCAAACTTTTTACAACTGGTTCAAAAATTCAAATGCGTAGATCTTCCCAGCTTCAACTCCTGGTTGATCAAAAGGATCAATCATTAGGTAGTCTCCCATAAGAGCTGTTAAGCTCTCAAAGAAAAGCACTAGTTGAGCGAGGTGATACTCGTCATTTTTAGCGATTTTTACGTGCAGAACAGCTCTTTCCTGTTCACGCAAGGCCTTAATTGTCCCTTCCATCTCAGCTTTCATTAAATCTGAAAGTTTAAAGCCTGACAGCTTTTGAAGGTTATTAGTTGAGAGCACTGAGTGAAGAGGGAAGTCGTGAGCAAACTTCTCAACTTCAACCATGATGTAGGCCTTGTCATTTGGGCCTTCCATAAAAAGTTGAACTTGAGAGTGTTGGTCAGTGGCCCCGTAAGCAACAATGGGAGTGAATCCAACATTGATCACATCACCGCGTTTGTTTTTCTTTTTTCCTAAACTCTCTGCCCACAATTGAGTGAACCAGAAAGAAAGATTTCTTAGTTTTGAAGAGTACGGCATGAAAACTGTTTGAGAGATTTCTTTTTTGGTTTTTAACTCATAAAGAAATTCAGCAGCAGCAATCAGCTCATTCTTTTTTCCATCAGTCGACAGGAGTTCGGCCTGAGCGTCTTTTGCTCCCTGGATAAGCTGATTGATATCCAGACCTGCAAAAAGAGCAGGGAGGAAACCAACAGGAGTCAGAGCACTGAAGCGTCCACCGACATCACTTGGCACTTCAAGAGTGGTGATGTCCCATTCGCGGGCAAGAGTGAGAAGCTCGCTCTTAACCGGGTCAGTAGCAAAGACAAAATAGTTTTTGTATTCAGAAGGTCTGATTCCACGAGACTCAAACAATTGCGAAATAATCGCCATGGCGGCCATCGTTTCAGCTGTTCCGCCAGATTTAGAAACAAAATAAAATAAGCAGTCTTTTAGGTCAGCACCATGTAGAGGCTTAAGCTGTGAGTGGATTTCTTCCGGGTCAATGTTGTTGATGAAGATAAATTTCGTCTCACTTTTTCCCAGTGCACTCACTAACATTTCCGGCCCAAGGCTTGAGCCTCCAATTCCAATATGAACGAAAGTCTTTCTGTCCTTAAACTTGTGGAAGACGGCCTTTGAAGAAAGCTCCAGCTCCGAGCGAGTGTAGGTGTAGAAGAACTGCGTGCGAGGGTTATTGATGATGCTTTTAAAAACATCAACTTTTTTCGCAGTCAGGTCTTCAGACAGGTAAGGGCGTTCAGGATAAAATTGAAATTTAACGGTCATATATTCCCTAGTGAGTTGTGTATTCTTTCTTTAATTGTCTTGCGATAACGACACGCTGAACCTGGTTTGTTCCTTCAACAATCTGAAGAACTTTCGCATCTCTCATGAAGCGCTCAACCGGGTATTCTCTCGTATAACCAACACCACCTAAAATCTGAACAGCGTCTGTTGTCACTTTCATTGCCGTATCTGTTGATTTTAGTTTTGCAAACGAAGCGATCTTTTGGTTTGGTCTTCCTTCGTCGTACAGCCTTGCAGCTTCCTGGACAAGAAGTCTTGAGGCTTCAGTTTCACAGGCCATATCGGCCATCATGAACTGCAGACCCTGGAAGTCGAAGATAGGCTGGTTGAACTGCTGGCGAGTTAAAGAGTATTTTACAGACTCATCAAGCGCTCTTTGAGCAAGGCCAACACCGATTGATCCAATCGTGATTCTTCCTTTGTCTAAAGCGGCCATGGCCACTTTAAAGCCTTCGCCTTCTAAGAGAAGCCTGTTTTCTTCAGGAACAAAACAGTTTTCAAAAATAACTTCGCGGGTTGGACTTGTTCTCCATCCCATTTTCTTTTCTTTTTTACCAAACGACAGTCCCGGCGTTCCATCTCTTACGATGAAAGCAGAAACACCCTTACTGCCTTCTCCTCCTGTTCTCGCCATCACGATGTACGTTTTAGCGATTCCACCAGAAGTGATCCAAAGTTTTGTCCCGTTAAGAATATAGCCACCGTCTGTTTTTTTCGCTGTTGTTTTTAGCGAGCTTGCATCTGAACCGGCACCAGATTCACTTAAACAGAAAGCACCAATTTCCTGGCCAGCTGTTAATGGCGGAAGAAAAGTGCTCTTTTGTTTTTCAGTTCCAAAATCGTTGATGATTGATTGAACCATCGTCGAAACTGAAACAGTAACCGCGTAGGGGACAGAGTATTTAGCGATTTCTTCTAAAGCGACTGCGCAGTCCTGGTAAGTTAAACCAGCACCACCGTAAGCTTCAGGAATCGTCATCCCACAAAATCCAAGTTCACCTAAATCAGTGAAGATCGACATGCGGAATTCTTCTGTCTCATCATCGTGCTCCATGAAAGGCTCGATCTTTGCCAGACAGAATTTTTCTAGTTGTGACTTAAGTTCTACTTGTAGTTCGTTCATTATTTATCCAATTCCTTAAGCATGTTTTTAGCGATGATCATAATCATAACTTCGTTTGTTCCAGCGCCGATTTCGTTAAGCTTGTTGTCTCTCATCATGCGCTCAAGCGGGAACTCGCGAGAGTAACCGTATCCACCGTGCAGCTGGATAGCATCCAGAGCGATCTTCGTTGCCATTTTTGGCAGTTGAAGCTTAACCATCGCAGCGTTAACTGGCCCTCTTTCTCCAGCATCATACTGCTTGCAGACAGAGTATAGGAAAGCTCTCATCATTTCTGTTTCAGCTTTCATTTCAGCGATCATTTTTTGGATCAACTGGAAGTTTCCGATTTGTTTTCCGAATTGTTTTCTTTCCTGAGCGTACTTCACACATTGATCAACACACGCCTGAGCAATACCAAGAGAAATACCAGCAATTGTGATTCTCTCGATGTCCAGGTTTTTCATCATGTGATAAATAGAGTCGCCTTCTTTCCCGACAAGTTGAGAGGCCGGAACTTTAGCTTTGTCGAAAACCAGCTCTCCAGTTGGAGATGATCTCATACCCATTTTATGAATTGGTTTTCCAACGTGGAAACCCGGTGTTCCTTTTTCGATGATGAATGTAGATAGATTTTTTCTGTCTTCACCAGTTCTTGTGTACACGTAAGCTACGTCAGCGTACTGAGCGTTTGTGATCCACATTTTTGTTCCGTTGATCACATAGTGATCGCCGTCTTTTTTTGCTTTTGTTTGGATACCAACAGCATCTGAACCGAATTCCGGCTCACTCATTCCCATACAACCGATGTGTTCACCAGTGATAAGCTTTGGAAGGTATTTTGCTTTTTGTTCTTCAGAAGCGTTGTTTTGAATGTTGTTTACGCAAAGAATAGTGTGCGCAAGGTATGACAGAGTAGAGCCAGCACAGGCCTTACCAAATTCTTCCATAACGATTGTCGCAGCAGTGGCCCCAAGGCCAGCCCCACCGTATTTTGGATCAGCTGTAATTCCTAGAACTCCGAGCTCGCCCATTTTCTTGAATGCATTGATATTGAAAGATTCATCGTGATCGTGTTTCTCCGCAAATGGAGCAAGTTCTTTGCTCGCAAAATCTCTGCACACAGATTGAAGTTCTTTTTCTTCGCTGGTAAAAAACCACATTGCTTAACCGCCTTTTCAGTGAGTATAATTTTCTTAATAAAAATAGAGAGAATTTATAGCAAATTTCTCTTAACACTGTAAGACATGAGGTGTTAGTAGTGACTCTCACGACCCCTGTTCCGCGCGACCAAGACACTGTTTTTCCCGGAGAGAACTGGTTTTTCTACTGGAAAACGTCGGCGTCCCTATGGAAAACTAAACTTCAGGAGTTTCCTGGAACAAAAATTATTATCCCGCTTAACTGGTCTTTTCTGTCTCTTATACACATCTGACGCTGCCGACGAAGGCTTCTGTGTAG
>CAXHHE010000174.1:0-7346 GCA_964016365.1 uncultured Bacteriovorax sp.
CTACCCAGAAGCCTTCGTCGGCAGCGTCAGATGTGTATAAGAGACAGTTTCAATATTGAGATTGGTGTCGCGTTTTATTTTTTGGATATGATTGTAATCCTGAATTCTAAGAAGACCGTTATCAACAAAAAAACAGTGCAGGTTTTTCCCTAAAATTCTCTCTGATAAAGTCGCGGCCACCAGAGAGTCAACACCACCGGAAAAAGCACACAGGACTTTTTTATCACCGATCTCGCGAACCATTTCAAAAGCTTCTTCCAGCATTTCACTGGCGTTCCAGTCTTTAGAAAGATTTGCCACTTTTTGATAGAAGTAATTAAGAATCGATTTCCCGTGTTTTGAATGTTCAACTTCCGGGTGAAACTGCAGACCCATAATCGGTTTTGACTTGTGTTTAATTCCCGAGACGAGTTTGTTTGAACTCTCCATCACCACATCAAAGTCCGTTGGAACACGACTCACGTGATCCGAGTGGCTCATCCACACACTCATTTTTCCAGGAGTACCAGCAATTTTGAATTGATTAGTGAAATGGATATCAGCGTGTCCGTACTCGCCGATAATTCCTTTTTCTACAACTCCACCGAAGAATTTCCCTAAGAGTTGCATCCCGTAACAAATCCCCAGAACGGGAAGGTCTTTATGTTCAAAAATAAAGCTGTAATCATATGGGTCTTCAAAAACCGATTGAGGGCCACCGGAAAGCACCAGGCACTTCGGAAGATGGCCTTCCTTAAAGCGCTTATGACATTCTTCCAATGCGATAATCTCGCTGGAGTATCCAAGCTCTCTGGTCTTTCTGGTTATTAATTGAGTGTACTGAGAACCAAAGTCCACAATCCAGATGATCTTTTCAAAATTTTTCATATCTCGTTAACTCAACCTGTAGTTTGGTGCTTCTTTAGTGACAAAGACATCGTGTGGATGGCTTTCTTTTAATGAAGCATTCGAAATCGTAATAAACTCTGCTTTCTCAAAAAGTTCTGCAAGATTTTTTGCTCCCACATAACCCATTCCTGAACGCAGTCCTCCCACTAACTGGAAGATGTTGGTTGAAAGAGATCCTCTGTAAGGCACTTGTCCTTCAATTCCTTCCGGAACAAGTTTTCCCATATCTTCTACCGCTCCTTGTCCGTAGCGGTCTTTTGATCCTAATGTCATCGCTCCCAATGATCCCATCCCACGGTACACTTTATACGCGCGCCCTTGGTATAAAACCATTTCTCCTGGAGCTTCATCAGTTCCGGCAAAAAGAGATCCGATCATGACTGAGTTTGCTCCAGCGGCCAGGGCCTTCACGACATCACCAGAGAGTTTAATCCCTCCATCGGCGATCACTGGAATACCTGCTTTTCTACAAAACTCTGCACATTCTAAAACGGCAGAAAATTGCGGAACACCAATACCGGCAACAACACGAGTGGTACAAATTGACCCCGGGCCAATTCCTACTTTCACTCCGTCAACACCAGCGGCGATTAAATCTTTACAAGCTTGTGCCGTTGCGACGTTTCCGGCAACAACATCTACTTGTGGGAATGTTTTCTTTAAAAGTTTTACCATCTCTAAAACACCTTTAGAGTGTCCGTGAGCTGTATCAACAACCAGAGCATCGACGTGAGCTTCCACTAAAATTTTAGCGCGCTCAAATTCTTTTTCTCCTACACCAATAGCTGCGGCCACGCGAAGGCGCCCGAATGAATCCTTATTGGCGTTAGGAAAAGTGATGGTCTTTAAAATATCTTTGACTGTGATCAGACCGTAAACAGATCCATCAGCTCCAACGAGTGGAAGTTTTTCAATACGGTGTTTGTGGAGAAGTTTTTTAGCTTCATCAATGGAAACTTTCGGATCGGCCGTGACGAGTTTATCTTTTTTCGTCATGACGTCTTTAACTTTCTGATTGAAGTTAGACTCTAATTGTAAATCGCGGTTAGTAAGAATACCTGCGATTTTTTTATTTTTATCGACAACTAAAACACCGGTGATTTTCTTTTGTCTCTTTAAATCCATCACGTAGCTAAGAGTTGTGTCTTCATCAACACTGACTGGGTTTAAAATCATTCCCGCTTCAAACTTCTTTACCTTCTCGACTTCTTCGGCCTGACGGTAAGCTGTCATGTTTTTATGGATCACACCAATCCCACCTTCTTCTGCTAAAACGATAGCGGAAGGAGCTTCAGTGACTGTGTCCATGGCCGCGGAAACGATAGGAATGTTGAGATTGATGTTGCGGGAGAATTTGCTTTCGGTGCTCGTTTCTGAAGGCAAGTTTTCAGAATAAGCAGGCTTAATGAGAACGTCGTCGTAAGTAAGTGCAAGTTGTTCTTTGACTTTAGTCATACTGCTTCCTCTTTTTTCAAAAAAAAAGCAGATCTAAGAATTAAACCCACTCAACAAGCTAGAGCTTGTTGAGCTGGTCAATTAATTTATCGCTTTCTTTATAATGTGGTGTAGTTGGAATTGTATTCATGTTTTCCGTAGGAACGGCCTGGTCTACAACTGTTTCAGAAACTGATTCCGGAACAGAAGCCGGCGCTCTCTTACTTGTAACAACATTTTTGTCTACAGAAGGTATATCATAGATTGCTGTCGTTGCACTAGTCTCTGATCCCTGTAATCCGTAAATTTTTACAACTAATTTATTAGCTACAGGTGTCGATGTAACTGGTTTTGCTTTAACTTCTTTTTTAACAGGTGCTGTCACTACCTCATGCGCAGGTTTTTTCATGTTCATGATTTCAGCTTTATACTCTTTTTCAAGTTCAGCAGCTTCTTTTTTACCATGTTCAGACACAGAAGCGATCGTTCTTTTTGCCGGAGCACTATGACCTTCCTCTTGCCCTTTGAAGATCTCAGCAGATTTTTTATCCATTGGACCGACACCAGGAAAAAGAGAGACGAGTTCGCCGTATGTTTTTGCTCCTACTGGAGTTGGGTCTCTTGGCATTCCTTCTTCAAAAGCTTGGTCAACAAAAGAGAAGTTCCCTTCTGCCACTGTCAGATTTAGCGCCGGCTGTCTTAGGTTAGAAAATTTCATCAGCCCATTGATAACCATCAGCTGAGTTTTTCCTTTCGCAGAGTCGTAAGAGAAGATCGCTTCTCCCCCCTGGTAGTTAACAGTAGCGTTGGCCGATGTTAATTTAGCGTCGTCCATTTTATTAAGCGACTGAACCCAAAGGTCCCCGCTTCTTAATTCAACATTGTTTGGAGACACAGCAACCGACGTTGCACTTCCCATGAAAAATCTGTGATCGGCATTGTCTGTGAAAGTCACTTGCCCTGTGTGCTCTACAACGATTTCAGAATTAGCGTAGATCACTTCGCCTTTTTTGATTTCGTGAGTTTCACCGTTATAAGAAATAAACCCTGCCCCCTTAATGTCGACAATGCGTCCGAACTGAACGGCCGCCGCAAAAGAAAGAGTCGGGATAAAAGCAATGACTGCTACTAATAATTTATTCATTGGTTTTCTCTTCAATTTTTTCATAATATGAGCTCAGGATTTTCCACTCATTGGTATTTCTGTATTTCTTTCTGAATTCTTCAACTGTCGCAAAAAACTTCGCCTTATCACCCATCTTCATATGAGTGAGAGCAACCCAAAGTTTTGCGCTTCTAAAATATTGCGATGTCGGGTATTTGTTCATTAGAGCTCCGAAGTGTTTAAGCGTCCACTCGTGGTGCTCGCCCGATTCGTAAGCTGAAATTCCCGCTTTAAAATAAAACTCGTCATCAAGGTGCTTAAAGTCTGGATAGTAATTTACTAGTGATGTGTAAAACTGTGCTGCTTTTTCAAAGTTCTTTGCTTTGAATTCTTTATCAGCAATCTTCACCATATCATCAGCAGACCACTTGTATGTCTTCCACTCTACTAAATCTTTTTTCACTTCAAATGAACCAGGCTTGACACTGGCGATCGCGCGCCCAGAAGCAGCTTTCGCTTCACCGTGACCTCCACCATGAGCAGGAGCTTCTCCATGAGAGTTGCTTGCCAATGATTCTTCACCGTGTCCTTCTTTATTTGAAAAAGCTCTGTCTTGTTTTAGTTTTTGAATATCAAACTCAAGCCTCTTAACTTCTGCACGAAGCTCTCTGTTTTCTTTTGCCAGCTTAAGTGCAACGTTTTCGTACTTATTAATCAAAGCGGCCTTGTGCTCAATCTTTTTCATCTCCCCTTCAAAGCTACAAGATGTAACCAGAGGAATGATCAAACATGATGCTAAAAGTGTATTTTTCATAAGTTTCTTCCAAAAAGGCCATAAAGGTTGGCGGTTCTCCTTATGATTTTCGGCAGGATTGGAAAAAAATTTAATCAAAGTATGAGAGGAGGAATTATTTTGAATTAAATGAACTAAATAAGTCGATTAACCGATCAATCCCGTCAACAAAGAGGGCCGGCCCTGGCTGAAGAAAGATCTCGGGCTCTAGTTCAAAGATGGCGTTGTTTTTAACAGCGCTTACATGGATAAGTTCCGGGCGCTTTTTGATGCTCTCAATATCAACCTTTTTCCCGCACCATGAGGCCAGGATAATGTCGGGGTTATGGGATGCAACTTCATCATTAGAGACAAATCGTTCAGAGGCCTTCACCCCTTCAAGTGACTTTGCTTCAAAAATATCGACTCCACCACAAAGGCTGACAAGTTCACTAAACCAACGGATCCCACAGATTTGAGGTTCATCCCACTCTTCGAGATAAACCTTCGGGCGCTTCTTTAATGTCTTGGCAAAAGCACGTCCCGTGGCCATTTTTTCTTCCAGAGTCTTTAGATAGGCTTCGGTCTTTGCTCCTTCGCCCACCATGTGTCCCAAGGTCCACATATAACGAAAAATCTCTTCTAAAGAGCGCTGGTTAGAAATGTAAACATCAATGCCTTCAGCGATCAGGTCGCGGGCAATGTCTTTTTGAATGTCGGAAAAACCAATGACTAGGTCAGGTTTTATTTTTTGAATCTTTTTTAAATTGGCGTGTGTAAAGGCCGAGATCACCGGGTGCTGCTTAACTTCTGCAGGTCTTTTAGCGTAGACCGACACACCTGCGATAAGATCACTTCTACCGATGGCATGAAGAAATTCCACTGACTCTTCAGTCATACAAATGAGACGTTCCGGATTGTATCTAAAATTACTCATAGCTGGGAAGTTTAACCACGAAGTCCGTCATATCACCGACTCGCTGATACTTGAGTTCTCCCTCATGGGCCTCAACAAGCCCTTTGGAAATCGAAAGCCCAAGGCCTGTGCCTTTACCGTATTTTTTAGTGGTGAAGAAGGAATCAAAAATTTTATTCTGCAGCTCCAGAGGCACACCTGCTCCACTGTCTTTAATATGAATCTCAACCCACTTGTCATTAGTGAATGCCTCAACTTGAATCACCTTCATTTCTGCGTGCTCAAGAGCATCGATAGCATTGTTCATCAGGTTGATCAGCACCTGTGTTATATAAGACGGGTAACAGATAACTTTTGTATTAGGTGCAATTTTTAAATCAAAAGTGATTCCCGATTGTACGATGCGGTCTGACCCAAGAAGTACGATTCCACGGATAAGCTCATCCGCACTCACCGACACCATCTGATCGCCGTGCCCTTGTCTGGCAAAAGTACTGATCCCTTTTACAATCTGAGAAAGTCTCAGGATAGTGCCTTCCACATCTTCAATAATCTGATCACACTTATCTAAATCCAGTTCGTCATGAGAAAACAAATTTCTGATCTGGTGAAGCTTTCCCTGAATAGTAAAGAGTGGATTATTAATATCATGGGCCAGGTTAGACGCCATTTGTCCCAAGGATTGGAATTTAGCGCTCTCAAGTAAAAGCCCCTTTTGTTTAGAGAGCTCTTCTTTAAGGAGCTCATTGAGCTGAATAAAAAAGAATGAAAGAAATGACGCTGAAATAAGAACGAAAGCTAAGTAAAAAAGAAAAACACTTTTAAAGTTGGCCACATACTGCATTGGTGCAAAAAAACGATTATGAAAAGCAGTATAGAGAATAGCAAGAATGATTATGTTTAAAAAAAAGCAGATCGTCCCGTAAAACGGTTTAAAATAAAAGGCCGACATAAGAAAAATAGGAACTAGCCAGATCAGCCCGAAAAAGCCCATCCCACGGGGAGAAAAAGCACTTAAATAAATTGTTGCGTAGAGAATGGCAATTTGAATCCCCGCTCCGATATTTAAAGAAGTTTCAAAGTTGGTGTCTCTGGTTTTGAGAAAAACGACTAGGGATACAAGAGAAATAAGACTAAAGAGAATCCCGATGCGCACAAAAAGGTTAATCTGCAGGATATTGGCACCCAGGAAAAACAGGGCCATGATGACAATGCCCAGGATTCCTGCCGCAACGATGGAACGGGCCCTAAAGAGCGTCGTAATGTCGACTTGGTCACTTACGTGTTCCGGTAAGAAGAAATCAAGCAAAAGATAGAATTTCTTTAACATCGCTACCCATTATTTACGCGCTTTTATATTCCAAACAGTATCCGAAATGAGGCTCAGTTTGTAAACTCTTTGTAAGGAAATTGTTATCAAGAGTTAACAATGAGAAGGCTTGTTTTTGCCCCCTGCCGGGAGTAAAATTCTTAAGGATCTTTAAAGATTGGACCGTTTACTTTTTAAGGGTATTTTATATGCGTTTGACCATTCTCTTTCTTTTAATGACTCTTTCTACGTTTGCCTTTGGTGCTGATGAATCAGTCCCGGCAAAACCAGTAAAATTCGGGATTCAATCTTTTAAAAAAGACAGCGATGAATACCTGGCGCTTAATTTTGAAAACCACCAGAAGTGGCACACATACTGGAAGAATCCTGGTGACGCTGGCCTTGCCATTAAAAATGTTTTCACGGTCAACGGCAAAGAAGTTAAGTTTGAAGAAATGGAGTGGCCGGCGCCAAGACGTTTTATTGAACCAGGGAATCTTTGGGCCTATGGATATGAAGACAACTACTCTCTTTTCTTTAAACTATCTAAAAGTGATTTCAACAAATACAGCGGAAAAAACATTCAGTTAAAATCGACGTGGCTAGTCTGTAAACACATCTGTGTTCCTGGGCAGCAAATAACTGACTTTAAAATTGCTCCGGGAAATGTCACAACGGCTACTTTAGATCTTCTGCCTAACTTAAATTCGACAGTTCTCTCTGAAAGATTTGACGCTCTTCCAAAAACAGCGGTTATCCCAGACTACTTAAAAATTAAACTTTCTAAAGGCAGCAAGCCTGGTACGTTAGTTCTTACTTACACTGTGGATAAAACAACTGAAGTGAGCTTCCTGCAGAATACGAACTTAATGTATACACTGTCTCTTATACACATCTCCGAGCCCACGAGACGCTCAGTTAT
>CAXHHE010000175.1:0-7314 GCA_964016365.1 uncultured Bacteriovorax sp.
ATAACTGAGCGTCTCGTGGGCTCGGAGATGTGTATAAGAGACAGGTTGTTGGGATTACAAAATTTAAGACTGAAGAAGAAGCTGTGGCCCTTGCGAATAACTCAAAGTACGGTCTTGCTGGAGCTGTTTGGTCAAAAGACGCAGACAAAGCTCATAAGCTTGCTAGCCAGCTTGAAGCAGGAACTGTGTGGATCAACGAGTACCACCTTCTAAACCCAGGAATGCCGTTTGGTGGATTCAAAGAATCTGGAATCGGCAGAGAGATGGGGCCGGAAGGAATCATGAGTTATCTGGAAGTCCGCCATGTGTGGGAGTCTGACTGTAACGAGCGCGAAAAGAAGGTTTGGTTAGATGCAATTTTTTAAAATCTTCATCATTACTCTTTTTTTAATGTCGGGGGCCATGGCCTCCGACCTAAAAAGCACTATTGAAGCAAAAGAGCTTGGCAGCTGTGAGACTCAAAACCTGATGTACACGGCAATGAGGTTTTATAAAATTCCTCTCAATGAAAAATACGACAATACATACGACATCTACTTGAGAGTGATTCTCTTCTTTAATCAAGACGGCACCCTTTCTCTTCGTTCGACCACTCAGGCGCTTATTGCCTGCCAGACATCGAGTTCAGGTGAAGAGCTCTGTAGCTTTAAACCTCTTCTGGATCAATGGCTAAAGGGCCTTTATACGGCCGATGAAGCTATCCATATCCCTCTTTTAGGCGACATTGCCTTTACTAACCCGGCCAACATCAACCGCGGTTTTACGCTGACATTTAAAAAGGATTTTATCTACCCACACCTTGAAGGACAAAGCTTTCCTGGTGGGATGGTGAGTGTAAACTTTAATCAGGATGGGAAAAACGTTCTGAACATCTGTAAGTGAGATAAAAATGACAAAACCAATCGATCTCTATGCAATGGCCTATCAGGATAGAAGTGACAGAGTCAGATGGCTTCTGGAGGAAATGAACGTTCCTTACACCAATCATTTTTTAAAGAAAAAAGATGGTGAAATGAATACACCTGAATACCGCAAACTCAACCCCATGGGGCGAGTGCCGACGATTGTTGATGGAGATATCGTTCTTCACGAGTCAGCAGCGATCTGTCTTTATTTAGCTGACCGCTACAGCTACGGAAAACTCGCTCCAAAAATGGACGATGTCAAACTTCGCGCTGAATACACAAAGTGGATGGTTTTTTCGGTAGGATCACTGGAAGCAGTTATTGCCCGTATGTTTACACACGTGAACACTCCTGAAGAATCGGCAGTGACTTATAAGTATGTTAAAGAGCAGTCTGAATTTTTTAAACTGGTCTTAAACCCAATCTTAGAAAAACAAGAATATATTCTAGAAAGTGGATTCTCTGCTGCTGATATCATGCTTGCTGCCGTTATCCCGGGAGCTCATGATTACCTGGTAAAAGGAAATCCTCCTCTAGAGCGCTACATGGAGCGTATGAAGGCCCGTCCTGCGGCCATTAAGGTAAAAGTATTCGAATGAAATTAAGATACACTCTCGTTCTCGCTCTTTGTTTATATTCGGCCGTCTCTTGCAGTTCCAGTGAAAAATATAAAATCACTGACCATTATGACGGCAATACATTTAGAAATGAAACTCCGATTACTCCACGTGGTTTTCTGGATCTTCTCAAGTGGAAGCTAAGCTTTAAAACCGAGAGCTGGCCGGCCAAACTTGAAACCGAATTCCCCAAGGCCATTCCAGCTGATAAATCGACAGATAAAATGGTTGTGACTTTTGTCACTCATGCTTCATTTTTAATTCAGCTTGATGGACTCAATATCCTAACTGACCCGGTTTGGAGCAACCGCACTTCACCTTTTAGTTTTTTAGGACCTAAAGGTGTGCATGCCCCGGGAATTGATTTTGAAAAACTTCCAAAAATCAATGTAGTTTTAATCTCTCATAATCACTACGACCACATGGATGCAAAAACGATCCACGACCTGGATGAAAAATTCGCCCCTCTTTTTTTAGTTCCTCTGGCCAACAAAGAAAAAGTAAAATCTTTTGGCGCCAGAAACGTTGAAGAGTTTGACTGGTGGGAAACGAAACAAGTTGGCCAAGATGTGAAAGTCACTCTTACTCCTGCTCAACACTGGTCGAGTAGAACTCCTTTTGACCGCATGAAGGCCTTGTGGGGAAGTTATTATATCCAGGGAACAAAAGAGAAAATCTACTTTGCCGGCGACACTGGTTACGGACCTCACTTTCTTGAAATCACTAAAAAACTAGGAGCTCCGGATGTCTCTCTCCTACCGATTGGCGCTTATGAACCGAGATGGTTTATGAAAGATATGCATATGAATCCGGAAGATGCGGTCCTTGCCCATCTTGATCTGCAGTCAAAATTTTCTATTGGAATGCATTTTGGTTCGTTTCAACTTACAGACGAAGCGATTGATACTCCCAAAAAAGACCTGGAAATGGCGCTGGATAAACACAAGCTTAATAACTTTAAGACTCTAAATCCTGGGCAGAAACTAGAATTCTAGTGGATGGCCCAGCATTTTAGGTTGTCGTTTTCAAAGAATCCCATCTCGCCAGAGTATGAGGCCACGTCAAACTTTACGTATTTTGCTTTTAAATGGTCACTTGAAATGAGCTTGTTTTCTGATGTGTACTGGTGACCGCCAAGAGAAATCTTGACTCCATTTCCAGTTAATGTTCCTTGGTAACCTAAAAAAGGAAGTTTCTTTACGTCTCTGGCATTTTTTAAACAGCTAAGTTTGCCAGTTGAACTTTGAGCAAATCCATAAATGCGAATATCATCACCAGATGTTTTGAAAATTTTCACTCTTACGCGAAGGCCATTACAAAAATTAATATCAGAATCGGCCAGGACTTTTTTGACGACTTCTTTTTCGCCCAGGTCTTTTTGCATAACTTCATCAATGCATGTTTCTTCATTGATTGGCTTTACTGTTTCGAAGGCCTTCTTAGTTGAAAGAGAATCAACAATTCCCATTGAAGAAGGTTCAGAAACAGTCTCCTTTTTCCCGCACGAGAAAATAAGAGAGCTCACCATTAATGCCAGGATCATGTTTGTTTTCATAATTCACCCTTTGAAGATGAGCGAATTATAGTAAATTTATGGGGCCGCAGGGGGAAATTGTAATTTTTACAGGTTGAAATACAAAAAAAAAGGCCCGCCATACTGGCGAGCCCCTTTATGATTCTTAGGAATCCAGCTTGGGATCAACCTAAAAGTTTTAGTGCAGCTTGACCTTGAGAGTTCGCCTGAGAAAGAACCGAAGTACCAGCAGAAGTTAAGATGTTCATCTTAGTGTTCTTAGCTGATTCTGCAGCGAAATCTGTATCTCTGATACGAGAGTTAGCAGCAGATAGGTTTTCAGAAGATGTCTGAAGGTTGTTAATTGTCGATGTCAGACGGTTCTGAATCGCACCAAGTTCAGCTCTTTGTCCCGATACGTTTTGGATCGCCATATCGATTTTAGCAAGAGATGACTGAGCAGATTCTTTAGATCCAACAGTTAGTTCAGCAACTCCAAGAGCGTCTAGACCAGCGTTTTGTTTAGCTGCATCGTACTTGATTCTATCTTGGAAATCATCGTTGTTGATACCAACTTGGAAATCAAACTTATCTCCAGATCCGTTAAGAAGTTTCTTACCGTTGAACTCAGTAACCTGAGAGATTCTTTCCATCTCTTGCTTTAGGTTTTGATATTCAAGATCTGTATATTTTCTTTCTGTATCACCTACTGTATCAGAAGCTGACTGAACAGCTAGTTCGCGAAGACGAACAAGGATGTTCGAAGTTTCATTCAGACCACCTTCTGCAGTTTGAATCATTGAGATACCATCGTTAGCGTTTCTTTCCGCTTGGTTGACACCTCTAATTTGTGCTTTTAATTTTTCAGAGATCGCTAGACCTGCAGCATCGTCTGCAGACTTAACAATTCTTGAACCTGACGACAACTTCCCAAGCGTGTTAGCTTGTTCAGTGTTGTTTGCTGACAATGTTCTTTGAGCAGCAAGCGAAGTAACGTTCGTGTTAATACGTAAACCCATGAGATCCTCCCTGTAGTTTCGGTCGTCCCTCCTTGGTCTTGAAGTGCCTTTGCGGCCTGTACTTCAACGAACATACTGTTCAACTGAATGTGGTATTCAAGCGTCGTCACCATGACTCAGCCTTTGATTGATGAACATTTCGGCTAGCCTTCCGGAAGCTTTAGCCCTTTTTCAAAAATATTTTACTTTTTTCACTGGTGGATTTTAGTCAGGTATACGCCCCACTTATTATGCAAAATTAGGTCAGAATTTACTTATCTCTTTATAGCAAAAAGACGAAAAGTTCAGGTATGGAAGCCAATAAAAAGCAGCTTGTAATTATTCCTCCAATGTCAGAAGCCTTAAAGAAACTTAACGAGGTTCTTGAGGGTATTTCTACTGACGAAAACATCGAGATCACACTCATTGACGATCTCAAAGAGCTTTCGCAATTTATTGCGACAACTGGGCAGTGCTTAATTCTTGCTTCCAACGCTAAAAAATGTGCAACTTTCCTTCAGGATAACCGCTTCACTCTGGCAAAAAACCACTGCAAGACGATTCTCTTTACACCTAAAGAAATTCCGGCGAAGACCATGGTCAAGCTCGCGAAGATTGGTCTGACGGAAAGTATCCTGGAGAACTCTCCCCCAAAGACATTCCTGTACAAAGTAAAACTGCTTCTACGCTCGATTAAAACAACTAAGCCTCAAGATGAAGGTGACAAGCTGGTTAAGTCGCTGGACGTAGCTGCAAAGACACAGGAAGAGCTTCAGGAGAAAGAGGTCAGAGAAAAAACTGAGGTCGAAGAAAATGTTATCGACATGGACATGGGGAAAAAGAAAAAGACCGATGTTCAAGACGACGATGCGTTTGACTATGGCAATCCCCTGAAAGGAAAAATCAAACCCCAGGAAGAAAACTTAGACACTCACTGGAAATCAAACCGCAAAAAAGACATCACTGCAGAAGGCGCTGAGGAAGAAGGAAACATGGCCGCTGAGTCTGAACAGACCAGTATCGACATGTACTACCGCGGAAAACAAAAAAAGAATGACAATCTTCCCATTCCTGAAGAGGAAGAAAGAACTAAATCTTCTGCTGCTCTTCCTGAAGAGGAAGAAGAGAAGAAACGCAAGAGCTCTTACGCTGACGTTATCGATGAAGGCTCAATGAAACAAAAGCGTTTCGATCGCCCAGAAGAAGAGGAAATCAAAAAAGATAAAGTTCAACTGGTTGAGCTCGACCTGGTTGAGAGCAAAAAGAAAAAAGACCAACGCGAAAATATTGAAGAAGAGACCATTCCTCTCTTTAACCGCGATAAGAGAAAAAATATTGAACCTGAGGCCAAAGAAAAAGAACGCGAAGATAATCCGGTAGAAGACCTGGGCGGTTACCTGAAAGGGAAAATCTCTCAGATTGAAGAAGAAGAGGAACCGGAAATCACTGCGACTCAGGAGCAGGTTTACGACAATTCTGAAAAAGGCGAAAGAGAGCCCCAAATCGATCTGGAGCTTGAGGCCGCTGACGCGAAAAGAGATAATCGTAAAAATGACGAAGAAACTGATGACCATGATCCTCATGATGGCGAAGTTGATAAAATCGACGGCAACATGATTGGAGACGCCAGCACTGTGGAGAAAATCCGCACGCTCATGGAAGGAAAATCAAGCGGCGATGATCTCGCTCCTCCTGAAGAAGAAGATTCACTGGATCTTTTTGCCAAGAAGAAATCTGAGAAAGAAAAAGAAGAGCAAGAAAGAGAAGAGCAAACATCTCTTGATCTTGAGAAAAATAAAAAAGAAAAAGAAGCCGCCAAAGCTAAGGAAGTTGAAGAAGAACTGGAAATGGTTCAAAAGGCCGCCAAGCTTGCGCCTGTTTTAGAAGGCAAAGAAAGAGAAAAGAGTGATCTTCCATTAGAAGAAGAAAAAGAGCGCTCTCACCTCTCTCCTATTGAAAAGCTAGAAAGTATTCGCGAGCGCCGTGAAGCGGAAGCTAAACGTGAAGAAGAGAAAAAAGGCCAGGCCAGAGAGAATACGAATCTCGACCTGGAAAAATCAAAAAACCAGACCCACACTGGTCAGGTAGAAAAAATAGACACCTTCTATAGAAGTGGCGAGGCAAGTAAGAAAAAAGACCAAAACTGGGATAACCTGACAGACAAAAACACCACTTTAGACCTCATCCCTGGCAAAGGAAAAAAAGGTGACAATGCAACTCAGGCAAAAGAAAGCAACGACCTGGGTGAAATGACCATCGATTATAGGAAGCTTAAAGAAGAGTTCGATATGATCGCGATGGGAGAAAATGTTACTGATAGCGGTGCTATCAGATCAAATGGTGAGAATAAACTTAAAAACGATGATGATGAAGGCTCTTTTAAAGTCGTTGAAATCGACCCAAAAAGTTTAGACTTCTCTATCTCTATCATTAATAGCATTTATCAAAAAGACACAAAAGCTAAACAGATTTTTGCGATGCTGGCCATGGAGCTTCTAGAAAACTACCATGCCTATCCTGTTTTCTATACTTATAAACTTTCAGACAAAAAATTTAGTGAATCTTATAACACGTTTTTAGAAGTATCTGGCGATAAGATGCCTGCGGATAAAAAAGAATGGTGGCTTGAAAAGAAAAAAGACACCGCCCTCTTTGAGCACTTTCAGGAAAAATCGATGAATACCTGGAGATGCCCGGAGATCATTCAGAACAATGAAGTCTGGGAGGACGTAGAGCTTCCAACCTGGGCCGAAAATGAGCTGAAGACAAAATATGTGGAACTGGCCTTCCCTTATTTTGACGGGCTCGACCGCATGGGACTGGCCGTGGTCTTTTTCCCAGAAGGAATTGACCCTAAAAAGGCAAATGCCGCTTTAGTAGTTTTAGAAATGGCCCGTACTCTCTTCTTAGATACGATCCAGCGCTACCAGGTCCAACCTGTGCGAGCAGTAGATCCGGTGAAAGAAGAAGAAGCGCCTAAGACAGAAGAAAAGAAAAATGTGCTGAGTTTCTTCTCCGGATTATTCGGAAAGAAAAAGGCAGGATAAAAAATGAAAACCGAATACGATTTTTTTATTATTGATAAAGAGCATTTAAAGGATAAGAAAACTTTTCCTTTTCAGCTTTATATCTTTAATCCTGCTCATAAAAAATTCTCGATGTTCTTAAATGGAAATCGCCCGATGACAAAAGAGCACAATGATTTCCTGGACTATATTTTAGAGCGCGGTGGAAAACTGGCGATTCTAACAAACCAAAGAAAAACTTTTTTAACCGCTCAG
>CAXHHE010000176.1:0-7266 GCA_964016365.1 uncultured Bacteriovorax sp.
TTAGAGTGTCGACGGCATTATCCGTTTCACCCAGACTAAAAAAGTATTTTCCTAAAACAGCGAGTCCCGCTGCCAGTGCGTTCTGGATTTCAATATTAGGTGATTTGAGAGAATCAAAAACTCTTAAGTAGTTGATGATATCTGAGTATTTTTGATTGATGATTGAAAGCCTTACTAAGTCAGGTATTCTTTCAGGGAGAATAGGGTAGCTCTGGGCCATTTGAACGTTGGCCTCATAAGCTTTCTTAAAATCTTTCATCTGATAGTAGAGCGCACTCATATCCCTTAGCGTTTTATAGTGCTGAGGATTGTGCGCGAAGGCTTGCTCATAAGCGTTTATCGCCTCATTAAACATATTTCTTTGTTTGAAGATTTCCGCCATGTAGTAATAGGCTTCATAAGGTCGCTGGTGAAGCGCCAGGGCCTCTTCAAAATTGGCCTGGGCAAAGTCCAGGTCTTCCTTAATTAAAAGCTCCTGGGCCAAATAAAGGCGTTTTAGGTAAGGAGAGGGTGCCATCTTAAACTTCACACCGGCCAGGATCGTATTGATAATGGTTTGCCCGGTAAAAGGGATGGAGATCAATCCGTCCATATCGTAATCAAGAGCAATCGCCGCTTCGCTGAGTGAGTTCTCTTCAGTGATGACAAAGAAGCCGGCATCGGCACGATTAGGCATGGCCTTCAGGTGATCGGAAAACAATTCAATTGTACTTCCTTGAGACAGCGTTTTATTGCCGATAATAAAATGAGGTTTTCTTTCGGCAATAATGTTTCTTGCTTCTTTAATATTGTCAGCATCAAAAATATTGGAAGTCTTTGACCCCAGTTGGGTCAGCGTTTTTTTGACAGACGAGCGCGTACTCGTCGAAGGATCGACGACAAGCCAGATCTTAGTTTCGAAAAATTCCAACGTCGCCATATTTTCTTTAGCGGTCGGATCAAAATAATTACTCATTATCCTCTCTCAAGTCATGCTGGCGCATGATGAGGTTATTAATTTCTTCCTGAGCAGCTTCGTATTGCTCAATGATTTTTTTCCACTCGCGGACATCGTACTGAACAAAAGTCAAAGTCGCGGCCACTGTTTTTTCTTCTGCTGAAAGGTCTTCAAGTTTCTCAACTTTAGCGACTACTTCAAAAAGTGATTCTTTATAAGCTCCATTGGAAGGAAGCTTGTGTTTGAGTTCTGATTGCGAGTCTACAAAAAAAAGCGTGAGACTATGCCCTCTCTGACAAACGTTTGCCGGAAGCTCAAGTACAATTCCGTTGTCCTTGAGTTCTTTGATTAACAGAACTTCGGATTTCGTAAATTGTGTATGACTTGTTTCATTTCTGATCAAAACTTTATGTCCAGAGCGGTTGAATGTTTTGGTAGAAATGCACTGTGAGAGTAAAGCGCCCATGCAGTCATTATAAATGATTAATCCGAAAGTATGAGAAAAATAATGAAAAAGATTTTTGATATTAGGTAGTAAGAAGCTCAACATTAAGAAAAAAACATTTTAAATAAAGGGAGTTTACAAGTCGCTGTGCCCATTTTTAGGATGAAGTTGAGGCACCTTTCAAGGAGGAGAAAATGAAGACGCTTCTTACTTTTGCCCTGTTATTTTCAATGAATTCTCTTTATTCCAAAACAAATTTTCACGAGGCAAGATTTTTAACTAAATCAGAAGTGAGTTCTCTGCACTCATCAGTCGATCGCGTAGTTCCTAAATTTGTTGAGTTTGAAAAAATGATTAATGGTGAAGATTCCGACAGTCTCTATTTAGTCAACGGATGCTCAAAAGATATTGTTGCGTTTGTAAAATACTACAGCGTGGAAGGTGCATGGGTAGAGTCCGATTTCTGGCAGCTCTCTGAAAATCAATACGCCTATATTGGCGAGACTCAGAATGAATATTATTACCCCGGTGCTCTTTCAACAGACGGCACTCTGGTCTGGGGGGATATTCCCATTGTCTTTAAAGGGTATGATGTTTTTGTCAGCGAAATGCGAATCACTAGCGATGACTGGGGCGACTGGTATCACACCTATAGCTGTGATTCACTTAAATAGTAATTGTTAATTTTTCATTGGGGGAATCTCAAGAGAACCTTATGTTCTAAACGATAAACGATGAAGAATTAAATGCTCCTTGTTGGGCATTTAATTCTTTTACAACATTGACCGAAATGGTTTTTAAGGGAGTGAAAATCATTTTATGAAAGGTAAGATCAATGTTGCATTATGTATGAGTTTAAAAGAGGAGTCGCGCAGGCTGGCGTATAAACTCACTACGCTTGAAGATTATGAAGTGACTGTTTACAGTTGCGATTCTTTCAATGAATTTATCGACTGCATTTCCACTAAGCACATTGACTCCTTTGTCTTTGATTATCTCTGCGACAAATTCAACGTGATTGAGATTGCTGAAAAGTTAAGGAATACACAAAAATTTTGTCGGGCGACTTATGCCTTTGTGACTCATGAAAAACACAAAGACCGTCCATACCATCATCCTAAAGTAAAAGTCGATACAGTGATCACCAGACCATTTTCCCGCAAACAATTTTCAGAGAGTTTGATGAATGCCTGGGACAAGCAGATCAATGGTATTCTTCCAAAGAACTTAAGTGTTCTTATTCTAGATAACAACCCAAGCGTCCTGGAAATTCTGGGAATGCACATGGAGCAGTTGTCACATAAGAACTTCGTCACTTGTAAAACTGTGGGGGAGGCCAAAGAGTTGATGGAGAATCAGGACTTCGATCTCCTGTTGCTTGATTGGGATCTTGACGACGGTACATGTTTTGAAATTATTGATTACAGCCGCGATGACAAGCGTTCAAAACGTTTAAAAGAATCTATTCCTATTGTGATTACCGGCCGAAGTGATGTGGAAGACATCATGACTCTCTTACAAAGAGATATCAAAGATCACATCATCAAACCTTTTGACTACAGTGAATTTGAAGACAAAATTGCTTACGCTCTTGAGCGCAGACGCGCGGCCAGGCTTTAAAAGCTCTGATGGTTCTGCTTTCTGTCTGCAATTAAGTTAATCCAGTGGAGTATATCTTGTTCCACTTCTTGATGTTCAGGTTCATGTAAAAGATCGTGAGCAAGGACGGGATAAATTTTTATCTGCTTGCCCGGAATATTAGGAGTGCCTTCAAAAAATTCCCGGCTGCCTTCAATATTGTTGATCTGGTCTCCTGTTCCATGAAGCACCAAAAAAGGAATTTTAGTTTTCGCTTTATTCTCTTGAACGAATTCCATATTCTCGAGTGCTCCGACTCCGGAGCGGGCGGGGATTTTTATGTCGGCAATTAAAGGATCTCTCTTCATCATTTCTACAATTTTTGGATCGCGAGAGAATTTTTCATTGGGCAAATCGACGACTCCCAGATGAGGAGCAATGGCATTGGTGGCCTTGAGCGCTCCGACGACAAAGCCGGGGAGATCCGGCATCTTTTTTAAGGCCGGTGCACTTAAGATAAATCCAGCAATACCGTCTTCGTGAGTGACAGTGTAACGGACGGTAATAGAGCCGCCGATACTGTGGCCCAGGACGATCCATGGTTTTTGATTATCAAAGGTTTTAAATTTTTTTATAGCGAGATCCAGATCGTCGGTCACAACGTCGAAGTTAGGGAAGTAAACTTTATCTCCTTCGCTTCTCCCATGACCTCTTTGATCATAAGCAAAGACCTGGTAACCATTTTTAGAAAGTTGGTTAGCAAAATCCAGGTAGCGTTCTGAATAATCTTTAAAGCCATGAACAATGATCACATTCCCTTTGGCCGGGTCAGTCTTCGCGGCCATTTGCCATCCTCTGAGGATGAGGCCATCGGAAGTTTGAATTTCCAGTTTTCTGGTGATGCGGTTACTGGGGAAATTAGGAAGGACTTGGACCGCAGACATAAAACTCTCCTGGTTTGCAGATATATTCCACTCTAACTTCACTATAGAAAGAGTGAAAGATGAGATGAATCAAGAGCATAACGTTTGACTAGAGATTCTTGATGGATTCTTGGGCCAGAAGTATTAAGCGGAATGAAATAGGTGATGGGGTCTATGGACAAGACAAGCATTAAGGTCAGGCTCTTTTCAAGAAGGTGCTCGGGCCTTTACTTTTAAGACAATAGTTAAAAGTTATTAAATCAATAAAAACAAAATAATATTATCTTATCGAGTTTAGGGCGATACTACATTCAAGAAATAACCATCTTCCAAAAGGAGAATACATATGAAAACTTTACAATTTATTTTTAGCGCTCTGGTTTTAAGCATTGTTTTTGGCAGTAGCGTTTTTGCTCAGGATGCAATGAGAGCAGATGAATACAAAAACCATCCGGAAACTTTCAGAATCGGTGATTCAAATGATTTGCAGGCAGATCAAATGCGTGCGGATGAAATGAAGATTTGTGAGGCCCATAGAGAAAGAATTGAGGGCGTCCAAAAAGACCAATTCAAAAAATTTATCCACGACAGACACTTTAGTAGAGGGTCTGATTACATATAAAAAAGAAAGGCCGCTTAGTTGCGGCCTTGTTTTTTTACTTCTTTAATTTCCCATTCGGGTCATCTTTCCATCCCCAGTAGACTTTTACGATAATATCCTCAGGGAGAATTCCCAGAGTGTAGAGCTTCTGGCGGATGGCCACAATGGATTGCTGTTTTCCAGAAAGCACAATCTTGCTTGTCGCTGAACTCTTATAACCGCGGGCGATGTCGCTGGCTATGATATCGTACTGAGACAAAGTATAAAGAGTGCTGTTGTGCAGATTGAACTTTTCTAAAACAGGTTTTGATTCACTCAGGTCTGTATTTTCAAAAAAACATTTTACGTCTAAATGTTTAAAGTTTTCCTTGATGGCATAAGCTAACCCAAATGTAGTCTCGTCACCAAAAAAGACAACTTCTTTTAACTCTTCATTGAGGACCAGTGAACCACGAGGCCCAAGAATAGTGGCCTTTGATCCGGCCTTAGCATCTCTTGCCCAAAGTGCACCTGGACCTTTTCCGTGCATGTAGACCAGCGTTTGAACGACGCCGTTTTGTCTATCCCATGAACTAGGAGTGTAACTTCTCATGATATCGTCATTGAGGCGCACCTGGATTTTTTGTCCGGGAATCCACTCTGATTTTTTAAAGGACTTGCCCTTGATCGTCAGGAATTGAAAATGAGGAGAGAGTCTTTCATTAGAGACGACTTTGCTCTCTGATAATAAGAGTGGTCCTAAGACCTTCATAAGAATATTTTTTACACTGCTCATACTGTTTTTTCCTTTTCCCTCTTATGAGTATTGAGGGTCTTTTTTTGCAGGAAGAACAAATTCTGAATTGCGGGTGATGAGCATAGCAACGATGGTAAACGTGACCACCGAAACAAAACTAATCACTGTCATATTTGATACTAAATTCATTTTCATAGAAATAGCAATCAGTCCTGCGCCAACTGCATAACCTAGAGAATGGGCGATACTGGCAAAACCAATCTTCTTCCCTGTGACATTTTCAGCAGATGAAGAATGGCTAATCAGCGCCATATAAACCGGCGGGATGAGTGCCAGCCCAATAGAGATGAAAGCAATGCCAATCCAGATGCTTGTTAGTGTCGCGGCCATACTTAAAATAAATGATCCACCCACTAAGCTGCTTGAACCTACAATGAGTCTGTTTTTCCAGTTGCGTTTAAAAACCCACTGGCTTGTTTGTTGAACAATAAGAGCGAATAAGCTACTGGCCAGGACGATTTTTGCCATAAGAACACTGGCCTCATCACCCTTGATACTTAAAGTCTCTTTTAAATGGTGCCCCAATGTTGAGTGAAGGATTCCAATAAAGCTTGTAAAGATTAGAGCAAGAACAATAGGAAGAACGGATTCTTTAATAAGCTCTCTCCATTGGAATTTTGGAGTGCTGGTTTCCGTAGGTGTTGCTTGTTTTAGTTGTGGGTTTTTTGATGTCAAAAGACAGCTGATGGCCAGGAAAAAAATCCATCCTGTTCCAAAATAAATAATATGCTCGAAGTCGACTTTTTTCACCAGGACTAAAACTGGCCCAAGTACACGGCCGACGTTTAAGCACATCGAATTACGAGTAAGAACTTTGAGTTTATCTTTGGTGTCGATTAAATCTAATTGCCATGCTTGAGAGACTGGCACAACTGCTGAAGCAAGAAGACCGTAGATGATACGGCTTAAGTACACAATGGCGATTTTGATTTGAATAGAGAAGACATCATTAAAAACAAATAATGAACTGAGGCAAAGAAATGAAAGACCCATTCCGATCATTCCAAAACTCAGCACTCTTTTTCTTCCCCATGTATCGCTCTTGCTTGCCCAAAAAGGACCCATGAAAGCGAAGATAAAAGAGCCGACGCTGATTGATCCGATGATCGAGGCAGTCGTGACGGTCGTTTGTTCTGAAATGTAGGGGATAGTTGTATAAAGAAGAATCTGAATGCAGCTAAAAGTAAGTGTGTTGAGGTAAGCGATCCAGAGTTGTTGGTTGGTGCTAGAGATCTTCATTTATAGTCCCAGTTTAAAAAGGCCGGAAACTAGCGAAGAATCCGGCCCCCAATCTAATAAAAACTAATTAACGATTATAGGCCGTCGTTAACTTCAAGGGATAGGTTTTAGGCCAGTGGGGCTTAGCGTTAATTTCCCCAAACTCTCTTTTGTTTAGGGTAGTTATAAAACTTTCAGGGGTAATCTATTATAGAAAGTTTGGCTTGTCAAACATGTTTATGGTGAAGTATACACAATACAGAACTTTAAATGTGGTTATCTATTATGCAGGTCAATGCTCTTTCTGAAAAACACTCAGCTCAATGCTTTTTAAACTCGCTCTTCAGAGAATGGAGCGATTATACCTATGACCAAGAGTCGCACTCATTTGTTATTCCATTAAAAAATGAAGGAGTGATTCTTCTTCCTCTTTTGACTTTCTCAGATGTGGGACGCCATGAATACAGTGATTCTTTCTTCTATAAAAAAGATAAAAACTCTGAGGTTGAAGAAGTAAGTTTTCTTGAACTGGCCGAAGTTCTGCTTTCGCACTTAAGCACTCAGTACAAAACATCTCCAGAACAAATGAGCATTTTTATGGAGAGAATCACTGACAGTGTTCACAATATCGAGTCAGCTCTTGATCTTCGTTTAAATGAATTACTAAAACTTTATAGAAAGGCAGAGATGAACTTTAAAGAGGCCGAGCAAGGTCTTTTTATCTGTCTCTTATACACATCTGACGCTGCCGACGAAGGCTTCTGTGTA
>CAXHHE010000177.1:0-7212 GCA_964016365.1 uncultured Bacteriovorax sp.
GATAACTGAGCGTCTCGTGGGCTCGGAGATGTGTATAAGAGACAGCTCTAAGGCCCGCCACATCGTCGCTTACTGCCAGAAGTTCAATGTGCCGATCACAGATTCTATCACTCCGGAGAATTTAGAAAAATCACTGGAGAGATCAATTGATATCTTAATCGGAAATAAAAAAGTTGAAGCGATCGGAAATCCGAATGGAAACCACGTTTTCTATTCGATTAAAGATGATTCAAGAAAAGAAATTCTCTATTTCAAAAACACGGTTCTTCATCATTTCTTAGTTCCGTGGATTGTGAATATGGGTTGGGTTAACCTGTTTTCAGGGCACATCACGAATGTTGATGACCTGAAAAAATTCTTCATTTCGCAAAGAAAACAGCTAATGCACGAGTTTTATCTTCCAACGGTAAAAGAGTTTTTAACTTCAACTCTGGACATTGTTTCCGATGCCGTCGGAAGAGAAGTCAAGACACTGGAAGAATGTATGGAGCTCTCTCATAAGGAGCTCTATCAGATTCTGCAGAAAGTGAGTCTTTTCTCGCGCGCTTGTAACTATCTTATGGAAGCTTACTACGTTTGCGGACTGACGCTCACGGCGCTTTCAAAAGAGTATAAAGAAGGCTTCAAAATGGAAACTTTTTTAAAGAAATATAAAGAGGTTTTTGAAAGTGAGAGAAAACTTAAGCGCATTATCAAATACGCTGAAAGTTACTCTGTTCCTCTTTCTAAATCGAGTCTGCAGTATTTCATTCACACAGGTATCGTCGCTAGCAATAGCGGCTACTATGCTGTCACGGATTCCCAGAAACTGGTCGAAGTCCTGACAAAAGTGGAATCGGATTTAAGCTCGCAGCTTTCCATCAATCTATTAAATTAATATGGCCGCCATCAAGCTAAAAAAAATCAATTGGCAGAGGCGGCGTTTTATCGCCAGCGCCGAACTCCATGACCTCACTACATGGATGGATGCTGATCAGGCCCTAAAACGCAGGATTCTGACAGACTCAACTTACCAGCTTGTCGGGAAAAAAAGCATTGTGGAAATGAGCTCAAAAACCGGAACGGGCAGGCTTCTTTTAGAAGTCGTAGGTGTTCCCAAGACGGACCTGCCGACTTTTGACGTAGAGGCCCAGACGACTTTGGTTTGGGAATCTTCTGAAGAAGCGTTCAAGATGGACTTTTCTGCCTTAAAAGAGCAGGCCCAGCAAGTTATCAAGGCCAGCTCTCAGGGAATAAATGACACTTACCACATAGTTTTAGATGGCCCTAAATTAGAGCTTCATTTTTTTATTCAAAAAGATTATATTCATTCGTAGCATTACTAAAATAAAGGATCTTCTAAATAACTAGAAGGTCTATATCCAGAGGTAAATTATTAAAGACAACCAGAGCCCAGGTTCATTCCAGAGACCATCTTTCGATCGCGACCGCCAATCAAACAAAAACCAAGGTCCAAGAGTTAACGAGCAAATCAGGATTCCTGAATGCCGCTTACTAGGGGATGACGGTCACCAATACGGTGTTGTTTCTATGGCCGAAGCAAGAAGAATTTCTGATGAAGCAGGCCTAGATCTTGTTGAAGTGAGCCCGACAGCTCAACCTCCGGTTGTTAAGCTTATCGACTTCGGTAAGTACAAGTATGAGCTGCAAAAGAAAGCTCAAGAAGCTAAGAAAAAGCAAATTGTTATCCAGTTAAAAGAAGTTCAGCTACGTCCAAATATCGAGCAAGGTGATTTAGATACAAAGCTAAACCACTGCCGCAAGTTCTTAGACCAAGGTGATAAGATTAAGATTTCTATGCAATTCCGCGGTCGCGAAATGTCATATCGCGATGCAGGAATGGAGAAGTTTAAAGCTATCATCGGCCAAATTGTTGAAATGGGTGCCGTGATCGAGTCTGAGCCAAAAATGATGGGTAATAGAATTATCGCCATTTTAGCTTCGACTAAGAAGCCACCTGTGAAGAAGTCGGATGATAAAAATGCCGCTTCTGAACAAAAAGCTAAAAAGGACTAAGAAAGTCTTTTACAAGGTATGAATTTATTGATATTTATACCTGCTTTAAAAAGCATTTAATGCATTATTTTATAAATTGATCGTTGATATAGCGAATGTTGGGAGTATTTCATGCCAAAAATGAAGACAAGAAAATCAGCTGCGAAAAGATACAGCGTAACTGGTACAGGTAAAGTTAAAAGAAGCAGATGTGGATTAAGACACAAGCTTGAAGTTAAGAGCCAAAAAAGAAAGAACAGAGCAGGCGGACCAGCTCTAGTTCACCAATCAGAGCACGAAAAAGTTAGAAGAATGCTTCCATACGCATTCTAATTAAAAGATAAAAATATAAAACAGATGTTTTGGGCCTAAGAGAAGAAGCTTCCCCCAAAGATCGTTACAGGAGTAAAAAATGGCACGCGTACGTAGAGGATTTAAAGCTAGAAGAAGAAGAAACAAAGTTCTAAAACTTGCAAAAGGTTTTCACTTTGACCGTAGAACAAAATATAAGCACACAGCTGAAACTGTTAAACGTGCTCTTAACTACGCTTACGTAGGAAGAAGACTACTTAAGAGAGATATGAGAAAGCTATGGGTTGTTAGAATTGCAGCAGCAGCTAGAACTCTAGAGACTTCATACTCAAAATTCATCGGATCTCTAAAAGCAAACAATGTTACTCTTAACAGAAAAATGCTTGCAGAAATCGCAGCTACTGACTTTGCTGGATTCACAGCAATTAAGAATGCTCTTAAGAAATAATTTTAGAATTAGATTCTTATAATAAAAAAGGCCCTCTTTGAGGGCCTTTTTTATTTCTGCTTTTTAAACATCGATATGTCTGGTTTGCGGGAAAGATCCAGGTGGTGTTCGTAAACCTTTTTCCCATTCTCATAGTGGGCGCAAGTCCCATCTTTATGCAATTCAATCATCCCTTTGACTTCTGTTCCTTCAGGGACGCTGATAGCGTTGGTATTGGCACTTAGGCCACTAATGTAATTGTTGATGTAGATGTCTTGAATGCGAGTTCTATCAAAGTTTTGAACTGATCTTTGGGTTGTTGAATAGTAGGGGGCCATGATCGATGGTTTGGTCGATTCATGACAAAGGCCAAGTAGGTGTCCCATCTCATGCAGAACAACTGTGGGAAGATCCATATCCACCTGGTACATAGCATTTGCCATCACCAGGTCTGAAGCGTAATCGCGGTAGTTAACAATGATATCAGCGTGAGTTAGTTGCACATACTGGCCAAGGCCAGAGCTGCTTGTGACTACACCATAATATTGCGTGATAGCGATAACGTTGGTTTGAACGTTAGAAAACCATTGAGGGGATTTATAGATTCCGATTTCGCTGTCTCTGAAGGCCGACGTTGTCGAGTAACCTGTGTTGTTCGTTACAGGAAAAGGCACCGTAATAAGCGTTTTAGAGCCTCCTACAGCATCATTCCAGACTTTCGCCATCTGCTCGAGAGGGTTGAGTCCTCCGACCATCATACCCGCTGTAATATCACCGGAAAAATCAGAAGACATTTTAAGAGTTAGAGGCAGGGAAGAGTCACTCCATTTCCCGATAAGGCAGGCAGATCCGCTGCTGCCTAAGGCAGACTGAGACGTTGTGGTCTGCTTTTTACAAGCAGCAAACAGGAGAGTGAATAAGGAAAGTAAAAGCAGGTTCCTCATTGCTTTATTATCGGGCAATAAGGGGGGAAACTTAGGGCAAAAACCTTAATTTTTGCCCTAGTTTGGGATTACTTAGTGTTGGCCTTCTTGTGGTCAGCTAAAAACGCCTCTAAACCATTTGTAGTTAGGGGGTGCTTATAGAGCGACTTGATAACAGAAAGAGGCATAGTCCCTACATCTGCCCCAATTAACGCCACTTCTCTGACGTGAGCTGAGTGACGGATAGAAGCTGCCAGGATCTTTGTTTTGAAGCCGTAGTTATCATACATCTGACGGATTTCAGCGATCAGGTCGTTTCCGTTGTGTCCGATATCGTCCAGGCGGCCGATGAATGGAGAGATGTAAGTGGCCCCGGCCTTAGCTGCTAATAGGGCCTGGTTCATTGAAAAACAAAGTGTGACGTTTGTCTTGATGCCTTTTTTTGTGAAGTGAGCACAAGCTGCGATTCCCGCTTCAGTTAGAGGGAGCTTGATCACCACGTTTTTGTGGATCTTTGAGAGTTCTTCACCTTCCTTAATCATACCATCAAGGTCAAGTGCTATAACTTCCGCAGAAATGGGACCGTCAACGATCTCAGAGATTTCGCGGATGACATCTTCTTGTTTGCGTCCGGTTTTAGCAATTAGAGATGGGTTGGTTGTGACTCCGTCAATAATACCCAACGAAACTGCTTCTTTAATTTCAGCAATAATTCCTGTGTCTAGAAAAAATTCCATAAATCCTCCGGTTTAAAAAATATGCCATAAGAGTACGCTCGGCGGGTGTTTTCGGAAAGCTTTTTTCCCACTGGGGTAGAAAAAAAAGTAGGTTATAATCTTATGTATGAAGTCATTACTGCTTAGTTTTTTAATCCTCGGAATCAACTCATCAAATGCTATTGAGTCGAAGGCACTTAATTCTCTGACGGTCAGAGATGAGCCTAAAAACAAGATTAAAAAAGAGACACTGGTTATCGGGGCCGATTCGTTTTACGACGTCAAGGCCGATTATACGATGTTTTCCGGACGAGTGACTGACCGTGATGCCACGGCTTCAATCGTTAAAATCTCCAGCGAAAATAAGAACGTAAAGTTTTTCCGTGCCGGGGATTTAGTAGAGTTTAAAATCCAAAACAATAAAGAAGGCGACTACTGCCAGGGGTATGTCCGAAGCATTGAGCCGGATTACTTCGTTATGTACGCTAAAGAGCTTTTTCCATGTTTTCCCAAGGAAGAGTACTTCAGACGCGGGACTGCGCTGATTATGCACTCTGAGAAACTGGCAGAGCGCGTGCGCGAAGCCTCTGTTTACCGCGCCAGTTTAATTAATAAGAAAAAAGACTTCATGGTTCAGCTCAACGATATCAATAATGGAATCTGGAACTTTGAAGAAAGAAAAGTACAGACGGCCGCTGATTACGACCGCCAGATTGCTGAACTTGAAAAAGCAAAGATCAAAGCATTGGATGATTTACTCTCTCGCAAAAATGATGAGATTAAGCTTCAGCGCGAACTGGCCTTCCGCTTAGATAATATCGACAAAGAATTGGATTTCTACCGCATTGATAAGAACGATCTGATGTTTGACCGCTGGCATATGGATCACGATGTGGGGTTGCCGGTTTACGATCGGCCGGAAGAAATAAGACCTAGAAGAGCAAGTGGTGAAAAAGTTATTGATGATTAAAAAAAAAGGGCCCGGAAAACGGGCCCTTTGTATTTTAGTGCTTTCTGTAGTTTGAATAAATGTCTTCCAGGATTTCCTCGTTGTATAGGAAATTCGGAGCGTGCTCTAGGTAAAGCTTCAGGTCGTAAGAAGGAGCAAGTCCTAACCATTCCTTAATAAGCGTTACGCTCTTTTCTTGCTGGATCCACTTAAAGATACACGCCTGACGAAGTGATTTTGGAGTCAGAGTGATCATTAGTTTATTTCTGTAGTCTTCGAAAATGATCTCGATCCCTCTTGGCGATAATCCACCAGAGATAATTCTGTATGGGTTAGCGTAGAAGAGAAGGTTATCAAATGTGATTTGCGACTTAGCTTTCATTTCATCAAGGATTGCCAGGTAGTCAGCAAAAACTTTTTCAAAGATTTTTGGAAGAACAACTGTGTATGCATCTCTTTTCGGGTGACGGATAAGAACGCGTGCTTCTCCGTTAGAGATTGTAATGTCGCTCATTTTTAGCTCTGAAAGATCAGAAACTTTTAACCCTGCCCCGAAGATAAGAAGGAAAAGGATTTGGTTTCTCTTAGACAGAAGCTCCTGGATTTTATCTTGTGAGTGCGACTCTTCAACTAAGTAAGTCCAAAGAGTTTTTACGTCGATAAAGGGAGTTGGTCTTGGGATATCTAAAAACTTCGGTGAAGTTGGAAGTTTTCTCACCGGGTTTGAAGACACCAGTGATTTGTTTAAAAGGAAATCAAAGAAGATTCTTAGAGCTTGAACTCTTCTTCTTCTTGAGTTGTCAGAAGAGTACTTGTTTTCCAGGTACTTTCCGTAGTTTGTCACTAGCGCCTGGTCAAAGTTTTTAACTTCAACAGAAGCGTATTCAGTGTTTAGGTAAAAGTTAAAGCAGTCTAGGTCTGTCTTGTAGTTCTTAAGCGTGTTTTGGCTCTTTCCCTGAGTTCTCAGGTTGCGGTAAAACTCTTGTTGAAGTTCGAAAAGTTCTGGGTTTAGAGGGGCGCTTGAAACCGGGGTTTGGACAGTAGATTCTGTGGTGTTTGTGTTCATAGTTCTTTCGTCTCTCTCGGAAAAGTGTGTGTGTGAAGAGTCATTTCAAAGTGTTAGCGCCCGCATAGTATCTCAGTTGGTAAATATTAACAACCAAAAAAGAGAATCTTGATAACGCGTATGAGTAGTGATAAAAAACGCGCTGAGATAAAAACATTCAAATAATCAGTAGGCTAAGCCGTGCAAGAGACGACCTTTAATCAAGAAACTCAGGAAGATGGGAGCATCCGCTTTCCTGATACGCATTCATGGCTTAATGCATTTTATTCCGAAGCGTCACTAAAAAAATTCGATCAATCGGAACTTCATCATATTATTTCTCACAAGATTTCTTTTGCTCAACTCGAAAAAAAAATTAATTATACATTCAAAGATAAAAAGTATTTGATTCTCGCACTCACTCAATCAACTTTTTGTTATGAGATGAAAGAGAGTACACTGCACTCAAATGAACGCCTGGAATTTTTAGGTGATTCACTTATCAACTTTATTGTTGGAAAAAATCTTTATCACCTTTATAAAGACCATCACGAAGGCGATCTCTCAAAACTGAGAGGAGCTTTAGTTAATGAAGAAAAACTTGCTGAACTCGCTCGTTCATTAACTCTGGGAGAGTTTTTGTTCATGGGGCGCGGAGAGCTTCGTTCGCGCGGGTTTGATAAGGACTCGATTTTGGCGGACGCCTTTGAAGCTCTTTTTGCAGCGATTTATTTTGATTCAAATAATAATGTTGAGATTTTAGAGACAACACTAAAATTTATTGTCGATCAGTTTGAAAAGCTGTCTCTTATACACATCTCCGAGCCCACGAGACGCTCAGTTAT
>CAXHHE010000178.1:0-7206 GCA_964016365.1 uncultured Bacteriovorax sp.
ATAACTGAGCGTCTCGTGGGCTCGGAGATGTGTATAAGAGACAGGATGATTGTTGGTGCGACAAAAAGCACAGACAGAGACATCATGACCAAAGCTTCTGACTTGTATGGGAATTATCAATTAAAGCGCGTGTACTACAGTGCTTTTAGCCCGATTCCAGACAGTGACCCAAATCTTCCGTTAGTCAAACCACCAATGATCCGCGAACACCGTTTGTACCAAACAGACTGGCTTCTGCGCTTCTATGGTTTTAAAGTGGATGAAGTCCTTCCAACTGATCATCCAGAGCTTGATTTAGATCGCGACCCGAAACTTTCGTGGGCCATAAGAAACCGCGGAACATTTCCAGTCGATTTAAATTCAGCACCAAAAAATATTCTCCTGCGTATCCCGGGCCTGGGTGTTCGCAATGTAGATAAAATCCTAGCGACCAGAACCTTCCAGAAAATTCGTCTAACTGATCTGACAAAGATGCGCGTGCATTTAGACAAAATCAGGCCATATGTAGTCACTGCTGATTACACCCCTCCACTATCTCAGCTAGACTCACTACATTTTGGCAAGCACCAAGGCCCGGAGACTCACGTACAGCTCGACTTATTTTCGAGCTTCAAAGAAAGCGTGACAGGAGAATTTTAATTGAAAGTAGTCACGATTGAACCCACATTCGATTCGTGGAGAACATATGCAAGGAGTTTGCTTTCTGAAAAAGTTCATTACGACGACATTGTTTGGAAAACTTCTGGTACTGGATCTTTGTTTGATCTTATGTCAGCTGATCATCGACCATCACCTGTTCAGCTAAGTATCCCACAAAGTTTTATGAAAGATGCGGCCTTCGTTTCTGCTTTTCGCGACGACTCGACTTGGCCTCTACTTTACAAACTGGCCTTCCGCTTAATTTATGAAAACAAACACCTCATGAGTGTTGCCCTTGATACAGACGTGCTCGATTTTCATAGACGTATGAGACTCGTCAGCCGTGATTTGCACAAAATAAAAGCTTTTGTCAGATTTAAGGAGATTAAAAAGAATGACGAATCAATTTACATGGCTTGGCACCGTCCTGATCATCGTGTGCTTAAATTTTCTGCTCCATTTTTTACAGATCGCTTTAACGGCATGAATTGGGTCATCTTCACAGAAGATGAATCCATGAGCTGGATAGACAATCAACTTACTTTCGGGCCTGGAATCACACAACAGGAAGCCCTTGCATTCGACCACACGGAGGAACTATGGAAAACGTATTATGGCTCCATCTTCAATCCCGCACGAATCAAAGTAAAGGCGATGAAAAAAGAATTACCGGTCCGCCACTGGGCCACTCTCCCGGAGGCGTCGATCATAGATGAGCTCTTAAGAGAGGCCCCTAAGCGCCTTGAAGAATTTTACGAATCTCAAAGAGCATCGGCAGTGAGTCTCATAAGCGAAAGTGTTAGCTCCCTTTCAGAATTGAAAGCCGCTATCAAGAACTGTGCTGCCTGCTCTATATGCCACAAAGCAACTGCTCCAGTCTTTGGCGAGGGGCCAATGGACGCGGAGATTGTTTTTGTCGGTGAGCAGCCTGGGAATGAAGAGGATATGGGCAGATCTCCTTTTATAGGCCTTGCTGGAAAACTTTTTATGGATGCGCTTCTTCAGGCGGGCATCAAACGCAACGAAGTTTATCTCACCAATGCAGTTAAAGGATTTAAATGGAAAGAACATAATGGCATCAGAAAGCACGTGAACCCTTCTTCTTTTGAAATCTCGGCCTGCAGGGCCTGGGTTAAATCAGAATTGGAGTTGGTTAAACCGCGCATTCTTGTTTGCCTTGGGGCCAGTGCCGCTCAGTCGGTTTTTGGAAAACTGATGAAAGTGCACGACTCTCACGGGAAAGTTTTTAAAACAGCATTCTGTGATCAGACGATTATTCTCCCCCATCCTTCTGCTATTTTGCGAACACAGGACCCGGAAGATAAAATGCGCCTCCATAGTCAATTCCTCGGGGACATCATGGCCTTGAAAAATATTTGAGCAACTCTTTCGGTGACATCTTGAGTTCAAAAACACTGCCTTTTTAAAATAATTTTATTTCATATTTTGGCACCCCAACTGCACTTCTGATTATTACAGGAAGTCATTTTATAAATTCTGTTCATTTATAAAGGGGTGAAGGCATGAGGCCTTTTAATTTAAAAGCTAGTTTCATAGCTCTTTCTTTTCTTTTATCTGCCGCTGCTTTTGCCAGCGGTTCGAAGCGTCCTGATATTGGAGAAGGAGGAACTGATGGTTCAGACACTGTCGTCACTTACCCAGTCGTTATTCCTCCCGATAATCCGGTGACCGACGAAGAGGCACAAGAGATTGAAGAGAAATACTCTCACCTCGATCCTGATAAATTAGTTCCTTCTCCTCTTTTAGAAAAGGCCGTCGCGTTCTACGATGCCAATCTGGCGATCATAAAAAATCAGCGTTACATGGTGGTGATTGATTTCAAACAACACAGTGGTAAAAAAAGATTTTATCTCATCGATATGGAATCAGGTGAAGTTGAACCATATCTTACTGCTCACGGAAAAAATTCTGATCCTGATTACGATGGATACGCTACGAAATTCTCCAATACGAATGGCTCGCTTATGAGCTCTCTTGGTTTTTATCTTACTGCTGAAACATATTATGGAGAGCACGGTTACTCTCTTCGCCTTGATGGTCTCTCCAGCACCAACTCTAATGCAAGAAAGCGCGCCATCGTCGTCCATGGTGCTTCTTACGTAAATTCTTTTCTTCCAAAAATGGGTCGCAGTTATGGGTGCCCGGCAGTAGATGAAAACTTTTCAACTCAAGTAATCGACATGATCAAGGGCGGGACACTTATCTTTGCCGATGGCTAACGAATGTAGGGCCTACGTTGAGTGGTAAATTCCCTAGGAAAATGATAGAATAAGAGGGTCCGACAAAGGGGCGTTAACAAGGATGTTCCCATGACGAAATCATTAGTCACTCTGTTATTCTCTATTGCAATGATCACCTCTTGTTCTTCAGCGCCTTCAAGGCCTCAACTCTACCCGAATCAAGTGGCCAAAGACCGCGGTCCGAATGCTTCCAAACAAGACATCGATCAATGCTTAAAAGAAGCAGAAGATTATCTTAAAACTCCAGAAGGGAAAAAACTCAAAGACAGCATTAATCCCGGCAGTGTCAGTACATCAATTGGATTTGGTTTTGGAACAGGTGGCTCTGGAATCGGATTAGGTGTAGGAACAGGTGGTGGACGATCGCGTTTGTCTGGGGAAGAGCAAGTCAGAAGAAATTTTACCAATCAATGCTTAGTGAATAAAGGTTATCAAGTTGTTGGTTGGGAAAACTAAATACCTTACGACATTAATTTTGCACTTTTTACCAGCTTATCTTAGTCATCGTCAGCGTAAACTGCCTTTTTTATGTCGGACGGAAGCTTACCGCTCATTCCTTCTACGGCTGTATTAGTTAGAATAAGCACTGTCAGCTTATTAACAGGATCAACCCACCAAGTGTGCCCCCAAACTCCACCCCACTCGTAGCTTCCTTTTCCCATAGGAGACTTGGCCTCGTCCGCATCAGTTAGAACTTTAAATCCTAACGACCACCCCCACCCAGGGCCATCAACGTTGAGACTTCCCACTTGATTAGTGGTCAGAGCTTCATGTGAGTTTTTATTCAAGAGAGTTGAACCTGTGCGCAGGTCTTCGAAAAACTTTAAAAGATCGGCCGGTGTTCCCACCATCCCAGCTCCACCAGATGGATACGCTTTTTTATCCAAGGCCCTTCCCGGTGAGTAAACGATTTCACTGGCCGCAAATTTAAATCTCTCTGTCTCGGCCATGCGTTTTGGTTCTGGTTTAGCGTCAACGTAGGCCGCTGTAAGCTTCCCTGCATCTTTAGCAAAAAATCCAGAGTCATTCATTTGCAGTGGTTTTAAAACCTGCACGTCTATGATGGCCCCCAATTCTTTTTTCTCAATACGAGTCAGGATTTCTCCTAAGACGTCTGTGGCCAGAGAGTAGCTCCATTGAGTTCCTGGTTTAAAAAGAAGAGGTGCCAGAGCGATGCGCTTGATATTTTCTTCCAGCGTGATATCGGCCTTATCCAGGCCATCTGAGACGCGGAGTGTGTGATAGGGCCCATCTTGCACTTCAAAAAATGTGTAATTAAGTCCCGCTGTGTGAGTTAACAGATGGCGGATCGTGATTTCTTTATTCAGCTCAGGAATCCACTTTGAAGCGGAGTCATCAATCCTGATTTTTCCCTGATCAATTAATTTTAAAACAGCAACAGTCACAATAGGTTTTGTGATTGAAGCTAATCTAAAAAGTGAATCTGTCGTCATCGGAGTTTTAGCTTCACGATCTGAAAATCCATGGGCCTTATTGTAGACCAGCTTTCCATCACGGCTAACCATGACCACGGCTCCAACAATACGCTTTTCATCCAGACCTGAAGTAATGGCCTTATCAAGCCTTGATTCCAAAGTGTCGGCAAAAATGTTTTGAAATGAGAGCGCCATAAGGGCAAAAAGGATCAGTAGTTTCACGAAAAAAATTCCTCCAAAAAGCTATATAGTCCTCTTGAAATCCCCTAGCAAAACATTTCGAAATAAGTTTTTTTTATGACTTAGGCACATGGAAGTTATTAAGCGCGCTCAGTTGTATCAGGTTTGGTTCTCTGCTAGACTTTAAGCTATGAATTCAGAGCATTCACTGATGTTGAACATGGTTTTTATCACCCTAGGTGGTCTCTTTCACCTGGCCGAATACCTATGGCCGGACAGGGGCCTGACACGCAAACAGGAATTCGGCAAAGATGTTATCGCCTTTATGCTCTTATCTCTTTGTGGGGTTCTGATTTCGACGCCGCTGATTCATTACTACCGCACCCTGGACTTAAGTCTCCTGACCCCTCTTCATGAGCTGGGTTCTTTCACAAAAATTGCCTTGGCAACTTTGATCACCGACTTTTTAAATTACTGGATTCACTATTACATGCACAAGTACAGTTGGTACTGGAAAGCGCACGTTCACCACCATCGTGTAGAAAACCTTTATTGGTTTTCCGGATTGCGAGCGAGCTTCGGCCACTACGTTTCATTTATCCTTTCGCGCGTGACTGTGGGGATTGTGCTTTTTAATCTTTCAAGCGGTGAGCTTTTCTTTTATTTATCATTCGGACTTATTACCAATTTCTATCAGCACACTAACGCTAGAATCGGCCACCGTTGGGTTGAATGGATTTTAGTGACACCAAGAGTGCATCGCCTTCACCATGCTTCAAACGGCAGGCGATTAAAGAACCTGGCGACGATTTTTTCTTTCTGGGATCGAATGTTTGGAACTTATGTAGACCCTGAAACACACCCAGCTGATTATGAGCTGGGTGTGAAAAGTGATAAAAAATCAGAATGGAAAGAATTAATCGGTATCTAGTTAGCTAGTTCTGGTTCTAAGTCTGAAGTTGTTTCAGTTTCTTTTTCACCATCTTCAAGGAAATCCAGGTCGCGTCCGAAAGTCTCTTTCATTAAGAAAAGAGCAAGGAAGGCCAGACCAAAAACAACCCCACCAATTAAAAGAACACTTTGAACAATCGTAAAGTGCGGCTTAATGATTAAAAACGACGTCGCAATAATCATCCCCGATCCGCGAACAAAGTTTGGAACTGTTGTCGCTACTGTTGAACGAATATCTGTTCCGAACTGCTCTGCTGCTGTCGTAACAAGAACTGCCCAATACCCTGCACATGTCCCTAGAAGTAAACATAGAAGGTAAATGAATGTGTCACTAGCACCATGAGCGTTCATATAAATGATCATAAGAGTAAGTGCTGTTGCCAGGAAAAACCCGATAGCTTTTTTTCTCGATCTCATCCACTGCGAAAGAAGTCCACTTGCTAAGTCCCCTACAGCTAGACCAATTGATCCGTAAATAAGAGCATCAGCTGCCGTCACTGGAGTTTTTAAACTTAACTCACTTGTCACTTCTGGAGCTAAAGTCATAAGAATCGCTGTAATGAAATAAATTGGCACCCCTACTAAAACCGCACTCATGTAAAGCACAGCTCTTTTTGGAGCAAAAAGTAATTTTAAATTTCCACGCTTAACGTTTGAATGCTTAAGCTTCTTAAACATCTCAGAGTCAAAACTCTTAAAGCGCGCAACTAAAAGAAGAAGTCCTAAGATCCCACCGATAAGATAAGCGTGATTCCAAGCAAAATACTTCCCAACTAAGGCTGCACATAAACTTCCCGTCATACCAAGTGTGGCAATGAGAGTTGTCGCAAGACCTCTATCTTCTTTGTTAAGTGATTCAGCAACAAGTGTAACCGCTGCTCCTAACTCTCCGGCAAGACCAACACCTGCTAAAAAGCGCAGGGCCTCGTATTGCCAAACTTCAGTGACAAACGCATTGAAAATGTTTGCTAGTGAGTACATTAGGATTGAAGCGTATAAAACAGTGTGACGGCCTTTCTTGTCTCCAAGAACTCCCCAGAAAATACCTCCAAGAAGCATTCCCCCCATCTGCCAGTTGTAGAGCTTCACCCCTACTTGAATCATTTCTTCAACAGAAGTGATTCCCAGGGCCTGCATCGAACCGACGCGGACAACACCGAAAAGAGTAATATCGAACATGTCGACGAAATAACCTAGGGCCGAAATAATAACCGTAGGAGTCAAAATACGGGCAAAACGCGATTGCTTCATAGTGATCTCATGTATATTTGCAGGTAAATATTAAGCCGGCAGTCTCCTATGGGAGATCAAAAATGACAAGTATAAATTGTTTAAGTACGCCTTCATTTCTCTTATAATAAGAGTATGAAAACATCAAAAATCACCCTCTTACTCACTCTACTTTTCCTGTTCACATCTTGTGCATCAAGACCAAAGCTTTATCCCAACGATACGCTTAGAACAAAAGGAAAAGTCGCTTCTGAAGCTGACATCGATCAATGTATCAAAGACGCTGAAACCTACCTGGATTCTTCTGAAGGAAAAAAGATCGCTAAAAGCGCAGGCTTTGGGGCGATGGTTGGTGGAGCAATGGGTGCTGTGGCCGGAGCCTTCACAGGTGATATTGGTGGTGGACTTGCTCAAGGAGCTGCGATTGGTGGTGCCGGTGGAGCGGTTTCTGGAACGCTTTCACCTGTCTCTTATACACATCTGACGCTGCCGACGAAGGCTTCTGTGTA
>CAXHHE010000179.1:0-7161 GCA_964016365.1 uncultured Bacteriovorax sp.
AGATAACTGAGCGTCTCGTGGGCTCGGAGATGTGTATAAGAGACAGGTCAAACCTGTAGTTGAATTAAAAGAAGTTGTCCCAGAGCCTTCTCGTGAAGAACTAGTTAACGAGAAAACAGAATTCATTAACCTGGCCCACGCTCTTCCAACGATCAATGCCCAACTTTCAGTTTCAGAAGTTGAACTTGAGAAGCAAGCAAAGATTGAAGAAAACCTGGAAAAGAAAAGACTTCGCGACCTGCAGGAGATTATGCTTCGTGAGCAGGCCGAGCAAGAGGGACTTGAAGACGATGAGGTTGAAATCGTTGAAGAGTTCTCGCGTGATAAAAAAGAATTCGAACAACGAATTGTTGTTAAGAAAAAGAAAAGAGGCCTCTCGATTGTTGCAATGCTTGCGCTCCTTGGAGTGTTTTATTTCTTTTTCATTCAAGAAGAAGAGAAACCTAAGTTTACAGGACCTCTGTATTTAGAAATTAAATTCCCTATTCCTGCTCCAGTCGAAAATGTTCCGGCCGCCAATAAAGCGTTGGCACAAGCTAGGAATCTTTATTCACAAAACACTTATAAGAATCGTGCACTGGCCTCCCAGTTTTACTTAAGTTCTCTGCAAAACCGCTTTAGCGGAAATGAGGCGATGGGTGAAATCATCATGACCTATGCTGAGCTTTTAGATAACACCAAAGAGAGACACTTATCTGCCAATACACTTTATAAATACATTCAGCTCTCAGAAAGAAAACTGCTGATTGATTTAAGTGCAGCAACAGGAACCGCGCTTTTCTATGGAAAGATCGGCAAGTATCAAACAGGTGTCGATATTATTAAAAACTATCTTCGTGCTAAAAGTAAGCCATCGCCAAAGATGCTAGCTTATTATCTTCACCTGCTTACAAATGCGGGAGAATTAGTTGAAGCAAGACAGGCCTATGAAAGTTTAAAGAACATTCCTAAAAAGCCCTTTGAAGCTTACTATTATCTGGCGCAGTTTGATTTAAATGACGATAAGATTGGAAGTGCAAAGACAATTATTGAAGAAGGATTAAAGTTTTATCCAAACAGCGTTCTGCTTCTTCTTCAGTACGCTGATATTTTAATTAAAGAGCAATCGATTAAGAAATTTGAAGAAGTCCTGACGAAAATTAAAACTCTTGATTCGGAAAATTCGCCAGAGTTTATGGCAAGTTACTTTAAAGATATGGGTTATCTTGCTGCCTTTAAAAATCAAAACAAAGAGGCCAGCCTTTTCTTTAAAAAGTCACTCGAGTTAAAAGAATCGGATGAGCTGCGCGCGACTTTATCTAAGCTTGAAATTGGTGGGGACTCGTTATCCCAGTCGTTGATTTTAGAAAGTAAGGTGATTGGTCTACTTAAAAAAGCAAAAGAAGAATACCGCTTAAAAAACATAGATACGGCTTTCCAGTTTACGATTGAAGCCGTTGATGCAAACCCGGATTACATTCCGGCCGTTTTATTTCAAGCAGAGCTAAATACATATAGAGGCTTTTTTGATTCAGCGATCTTTGCCCTTCAGCGCTTGATTGGTGTTCATCAACAAAACAATCAGCTGAAAAAAGCACTGGTTGAAACTTTTATCAAGGCCTACAAGTTTGAAGATGCTGACGGCCTACTAAAAGAAATGGCCCAGACAAAATACGCGCAGACAGCAGACTACGCTAATTTAATGGGGCAATACTCAGAAGCTAAACGCAATCCAATTGTTGCCATCAAGTGGTATGATAAGGCTCTTTCTCACGATCCATTAAGTGATGCCAACATGTATAGAATCGCCAAGATTCTCCTTCGCAATAAGCGCTTTCCAGAAGCGAGATCGAGAATCACACGCGCCCTTCAGCTTGATCCAAAAAATGTTTATTACCATGCTTTATATGCTGAAGTTCTTTATGAGCAGGATGGAACGGATACAGCGATTGGATACTTGCGCGACATTATCGCCGAACAAGGTGAAGACCCGGTTTTAGTTGCAGCGATTACCACTGCGTATTTTAGAAGTGGTCAGTTAAAAGAGTTTCAGGCCTATTATAAAAAAGTTCAGAACATGCCAAAGAAAGATGAGGCCTTTTACGAAGTCCTTATCGCTGCTGCTAAACTTGAAGGCAGAAAAGATGAATACATCACTCACAGCCGCGATCTTCTCAAGCTTAATCCAGGAAACTTAAAAGTCCGCATGGATTTAGGTGAATTGTTATTTGATGAGAAACGCTATGATGAGGCGATTTCGGAATTCAGCGAGGTCAAAGACAAGCTTGAGTCTTACCCGCGCGTTCACTATCAACTAGCGAGAGTTTATTTAGCTAAAAATGATGTGAAGAAGGCCCGCGAGATGGCGGAAAAAGAATTGGAACTCAATCCCAACCTGGATTCCGCTCATTTTATTATGGGTGAGGTTTTCCGAATCGAGAAAGACTACCGCGAGGCCATTACGAAGTACGAAAAGGCCATTAGCTTAAACCCAAAGTCAGTAGACGCCTTGGTGTCTATGGCCTCAATCAGACTGGGTCAGAACTATGCTAACGAAGCCCTGGAGCTCCTAAACCGTGCATTGAAGGAAGATGTGAGCAATCCGGCGATCCACAAACTGATGGGTGATGCTTATCGTGCAGCGGGACAAAGAGCGTTGGCTAAAGAAAAATACGAGGATTACCTCAAATTGAACCCTGGGGCACAGGATAAAGACCTCATTGAGTCATTAATTAGAAATCTAAGATAGATTCCCTCTTGTCTTTTTTGCACATTTCCCTTACTATGGCTTTCTAAATAAGCGGAGGATTGGCAGAGTGGTCGATTGCGGCGGTTTTGAAAACCGTTGAACCGAAAGGTTCCGCAGGTTCGAATCCTGTGTCCTCCGCCACTTTAGTTCTACGATCCCCCGAAAAATTTAGATGATACTTTTGATGGAGACGTGGGAGAGTGGTCTAATCCAGCGCCTTGCTAAGGCGTCGTACCCCGCAAGGGGTACCGTGAGTTCGAATCTCACCGTCTCCGCCACTTTGATCTTTAAAATATTTTTCCTATGCGCAGTCGTAGCTCAGCTGGATAGAGTACTTGACTACGAATCAAGTGGTCGCAGGTTCGACTCCTGCCGATTGCGCCATTTTCTAGATAACTTCTAAAATATTTTCAGCCTTACATTTTTAAAAAATCCTGTGAAGGAGTCGAACCTACGAGTTCGCTTGCCCGATCTCTTGAATTCCGTGTTTCATCTTTTTGATTGCTTCGCTTGCGGGGTAAAAATGCTGGCGCATTTTTTCGGGCAAGTGCCGATTGCGCTCATTCAAAAGGGAGATTTTTTAGAAGAGGAGCGCGCCCAGCGGGCGCGGCTCGAGGGAGAGGATTAGTCGATTGCACTGACTGGGGGGTGGCAGGGGCCTTGGAAGTGGATGGTGATTGAGGCCATCTGGGAGTTGTTACAAGAAGTTTAGCATCTGGGACTGTTAGCTAAGTCAGGCCGAGGTCAAGAATTGTAAACTTTTTCCCAATAGTTCTGAAAATGTGGAATAATTTTTCTATCACTGGAGGGATTATGAAAGTTTTGGGATTAACTTTTCTTTTGATCATCAATACGGCAATGGCATCAACTCATTACGATCTGAAGTTTGACCTTTTTCTTCATGGAAAACATGTAGCCTCTCCAAGAGTGATGACTAAGGAGGGAGAAATAGCCTCTATTATTCAAAAAACAAATGAAACAGAAACTTTCATTGATGTTGTGGCGACAAAAGCGGCGAATATGAAAAATGCAGTGCTGATGAATTTTACTATCGGAACGATTAATACATTAGGCGAGCGCACTACCCTATCAAAAGCACAAATCATTTCTAAAGAAAATAAAACAGCGACGATAACTCAGCATGAGAGTGATGGAAGAGAAAATCTATCTCTAACTGTTATAGCGAAAACAACACTTTAATTAGATGTACGCGGACAGTGTCCGCTTCTTTTACTGGCAGCTTTGTTTAAGTTGAAAGGGCCGATAATATATAAGCATGAAAACATTATTTATCTTAAGCTCTCTCCTATTTTTTACCTCTTGCTCGACTTACGTTCCTGTTGAATACCGTTCAGCCGGGGAATTTGCTCTAGCAAAAAACACACTCGTTAAAATCATCTATCCGGAAAAAAACAGCTTTGTTACAGGCTTAGAAAAAAGCATTGCAGAAGATGGATGGCTTAAATTGGCGAGTGCTGGTGATAAGAAATTCTATGAGCTTTCTTTTGAGGGGATTAAAAGAGATTCGAGAGAAAGTTACTCATCTACGTCTGAGAGAGATGGGAAAAAATACAGAAGTGTTTCTATGGTTGCGGAAGGCTCGGGAGTGTTGACTGTTAGAAGTAGTGATAAAAAAGTTGAAAGGACATTTAGCTTCTCTGGGAGAGGAGATGCTTCTTCGGAAAAAGAGATGCCTAAAGACCCGAGCTCTAAAAGTTTAAGGCCAGTTTTTAATTTTATTCTAGGGCATGATGAGAAGGCCGAAGCAATAAGTTTGCAGGATACTTATGCAACCGCGGACGCGATGGAAAAGTTGAACCTTAATATGGCCCGGGAAGTATTGAAGAAAATAACTCCTGAACCAAAATACGTTTCACTTAAGATTGAAGACGATGAAGATGATATGGATGCCCTTGAGAAATTTGTTGATAACAAAGAGTACGACAGCGCTTTTCATTATTTGTCGGGACTTTTAGAAAAAGGTCCACGAAGTGACATCTATTACAACCTGGGGATCATCCAGGAAGCCAGACAAAATTACACAGATAGTTGTTCGAATTATCAAAAGGCCTATGATCTTTCGCCTAAACCATCTTACTTGCAACAGAAGGCCAGCTGCTTATCCCGCCAGGGAGAATTGGCCAAAATCCAGTTACTGAATTAACGGTATCATTTGCTGGAAAAATACCGGGAAAAAAATTCCAGTATTAGTTAAGTCAAAACCTCGACAACCATAATTTAATATAAAGAATGGAATTTTTCTCATTTCTCCTTTGATGGGGCCCGAATAGTTGGGGGTAACAAGGATGTGAGAATGAACATTTTATTAGTGGATGACGACCAGGATATTGCAGACCATATCGTGCTGGGTTTGAATGGTTTCGGATACAATGTTGACCACGTCCTTAGCGGCGAAAAAGTTCTTGAATTGATTAAAAAGAATACTTACGATCTCGTTCTTTTAGACTGGAATATGCCGGGCATGACTGGTTTAGATGTACTGGTGGAAATAAGAGAGTCATACTTGCCCTCTGAGCTTCCGGTGATTATGGTTACATCAATGAACGAAACCGAAAAAATCGTTTATGCCTTAGATCAGGGGTGTAATGATTATATTACTAAACCGATTACGATTGAAACGGTTGCGGCCAGAGTAAAAACACAAATCACCCTTAAAAAACTTCATGAACAGCATACAGCAAAAAACAAACTGGAAGTCATTAATGAAGTCATCACCACACTTAATCATGAAATTAATAATCCCCTATTCATCGCCTTAAATCATATTCGCAAGGCAAATAGACGTGCGGATTATACACAACTGGAAAAAGCAGAGAATGCTTTAGTGAGAATCACTAATATCGTAAAGCAGATTAGTGACTTAAATACACAGAGTAAGAAAATTTTAAAGAAAGACAAAGTCGTTCATTTAAATAAAGTGGCTTAAGAAGTGTAGCAATTGTCTTTTTTACTTTAGCTTTAATCAGTCTGGTTTTTTTATAGGCTTTAAATTTGCATTTATTTCCTCAGAGTGACTACTACCAAGGAGGAAGTATATGGTGGCAATTGCGGGCGATAGCCTATTTAATGTCTCTCAGAGTTTTTTCTCCCCAGATATTCTTCAAAAAATCAGCAAAGAAATTAATCAGCCAGTAGAGCAAACGCGTGTCGGGTTAAAGTCGGCCATTCCAACTCTTTTAATGGGAATTATCAACAAAGGTTCAACAAAAGAAGGAGCAGAGACTTTAGTCGACATGGCCAATCATCAAGCGGTCGTTGCTGATGTCGCGACAGACCCCACAGAGATTCGCGAAGGCAATGAAGTCGTGAATAAAATTTTTGGCAATAATCTCAATGGTGTATTGACCAAATTGGGAACGACGACGGGAATGAATACCGCTAGTTTAAGTAAAATGCTTGGCATGGCAGCACCAATGGTTATGGGAGCGATTAGTTCAAAAATTAAAACTGATCATATGACACCAACTGCTTTAATGAATTTTTTAGGTCAGCAGAAAAACTCGCTCATTAATTTGATTCCAGCAGGGCTTCCTGGCCTCTCTGCCTTCTCCTCTGCCCAGGTCTTACCCAAAACATCAGATAAAGATAATGTGTGGCCAAAAATCGTTTTAGGAGTCTTGCTGATCGTGGGACTTTTTTGGTGGTATAGTTCGACTCGAACTTCTACTGAGCAATCAGTGAGTGCGTCGATGCCAGCAATGCCGGCAATTGCAAGTCGAGAAAATATTCAACCCATTAACACCCTTTCAACTTTTATGAACGGTGCTTCGGCCGGTGTGGTAAAACGTTTCAAGTTTGAGAACCTAACTTTTAAAACGGGAACAACTTCCGTAAGTGCAGGGGCCAATAAGGAGCTTGATCAGATTGTAGCCGTTATGAAAAATCACCCTAAAGCTACTGCGCGTTTGGAAGGCTACACTGATAATGTTGGTCTACCAGCTAATAATATTGCCTTATCAAGTAAACGCGCGATGGCGGTGAAAGATGAGTTGGTTTTTAGAGGTGTGCGTTCAAGTCGAATTGAAACTGTCGGTCGCGGTGAAAGCGATCCAGTGGCAAGCAATAACACGGCAGAAGGACGTGCGGCTAATCGCCGCATAGAATTTGTTATTCAGCTTTAAATTTACTAACCGAGTTGCATGTGTGACTCGGTTAGTGCTCTTGCAAGCAGTCGCGTATTATTCAAGATTGCTGGCCGCATTTCTTCACGCAACTTTAATTTAAAAATAATTACACAATCGTAACTTGAAATGATGAAACAAGGGCCTTAGAGTCGACGTGAGTCTTTTTGAACTTCTTGGTTTTTTGAAAACACAGGAGCATTTTATGTCACAAAAGATTTATGTCGGAAATTTACCAAATAATATTGGTAATGACTGTCTCTTATACACATCTGACGCTGCCGACGAAGG
>CAXHHE010000180.1:0-7117 GCA_964016365.1 uncultured Bacteriovorax sp.
GCTCGGAGATGTGTATAAGAGACAGGTAATAAAGGTCATTGATATCGAGGTTGAGTCCATCAAAAAACTTTGAGTACTCTTCTTCAAAACAAACATTCTTTTTATCGCTTAAATAGTCGGCCATGACAAAGCCTTCATAGGGGCCTACGACAACTGAATACCAGTTGTTATCCCCATATAAAAGAAACTCTTTTCCATCTTTCGATGTTTCTTTCATGACTTTAACCGGATGGTTACAGCTGATTGTGGTTAAAACCTGTGAATAGCGAGAGGCATTCTGATGGACGTTCCCCATCATCTGATTGAAGTATTTCACTCCCACTAATGTTTTAGTCATCGGAGCCGTTGTCTGAGCGCCGAGATTAAAACTTAAAATAAGCATCATGCTTAAAATAGTTTTAGACATTATACCTTCCATCTAAATTGGATAGTCTCCCACTCGTGACACTGAGGGCATCTCCAGAAAAGACTGTCTGAATTGTATCCACACTGACGGCAGTAGTGTTTTGCCAATGTTTGGTGAAGATTGTCCAGTAGTCCTCTAGTTTGAGCAAGAGCTTCATCTTTCTTTTGCAGCTCAATTAAAAGTTTAATGTATTCTACCTTCATCACTTCTGAAGAATTCTTGTTGGTGTCCATCCAGCCTTTTAATAGTTCAAAGGCTTCATTGACCATGCCCGCTTCTTTTAATAAACGAACTTTAGATAAAACCACAGACGCTGATGTCGTCAGGTCTTTATCATCTAAATCCAGGAAATACTTTCTTAAGACTTCCAGGCGCGCTTGATAATCTTTCTTCAGGGCTTCATTGCTTGTCTTAAAGTCTTCGCCGATTGAAACGAAAACAAAAGACGCATACATTGGATGCTCTTTTAAAATTTCAAGTAACAGGTATTTTGCCTGCTCTAAATCACCACTGACTAAAAACAGTTTTAAACGCAGGATTTTTGCCGACACACTTGGAGCAAACCTGAAAGCATCCTCCAGGTCTTCTTCACATTTCTTAAAATCACCTTTTTCAAAATACTGTTTCGCTTTTTGAACCAGGATATGTGAAATCGTTTCCGCTTGGTTATTGTGCCCTACCTTAGAAAGCATAATGCGGTAGTTGTAGGCCTGATCCCAATCCTCGATATCTTCATAGATACGGCATAGGGCCTGGATAACTTCAAACTGGTCGCGATTGATTTTTAAAACATCGCGGTAAGTTTCAATCGCTTTATCAATGAATCCACCTTTATCAAAATCCAGTGCCAGCTCTTTAAGTGCGCGCAGGCGGTGAGATTCTGAAATGTTTTCGCGGGCAATGAGTGAGCGGTGAATGCTGATCGCTTTTTCAATTTCGCCGTTACTTCTAAAGAGGCCTCCGAGTGCGAAATAAGTCTCGATGGTTTCACGGTTAATATCGACTGCACTTAAAAATTCCTTGATCGCCAGGTCTTTGTTTCCTGAGATCAGGTATTGAGTTGCATTCAGGAAAATCTTTGATTGAGCTTCAAAGATTGAATTTCTATAACGTTTAGAAAGTTTTGCACCTGTCTCTTTTTCAATCAGGTAGTGATAAACCAGTACGATGGTGATTAAAATCGCCACCACAGCCAGTAAATGTTCTTGTATCCAAGGGAGAATTGCTTCCATTATTTCTTTATAACCTATTTAAACATTAAACGTGGAGACTGATCCATCGTTGCAATAGAACTCAGGTTTAGCCTGCTGATGCTTTCTTCTAAAGATCCCATCAAATCAAACAGTCCTACTTTCTTTTTCTTTTCAATAAATTTTAAAGCGAACTCATCTTTCATTTTCATTTCAGTGTGAATCGCTCTTCCCGCAGTCCATAAACTTCCCATCTCATCAACCAGACCAATGTTCTTAGCTTCTTCACCAGAGAAGATCTGTCCTTGAGCGTGTTCAGTAATGTCACCTTTAATCTTGTCAGCTCTGCGCTTTAAGATATCGTTGATAAATTGTTTGTGAACTCCGGCAATCAGTTTGTTCATCATATCTGATTCTTCTTGAGTTAAAGCACGAGCAGGATTTCCCGCATCTTTATAACGGCCGGCCTTTACTGTTTGTGGGCTTACTTTTGCAAACTCATAAAGTTTTGAAAGATCCATGAACTCCATGATCACCCCAATTGAACCTGTCAATGTTCCCGGGCTTGCCCAGATCTTTCTTGTTGCTGAACCAAGGTAGTACCCACCACTGGCCGCGATACCACCGAAAGAAGCATAGATTGGTTTCTTTTTATCGATTCGCTGGATCTCTTCATAAATTTCCTGAGTCGGTCCAACAGCACCGCCCGGAGAATCAATTCTTAGAATGATGGCCTGAAGTTGTTTGTCTTCTTCAGCAGTTTGTAAAAGTTCAATTGTGTCTTTTGAATCCATAATAACACCATCAACAGTGATAACACCGATGTGAGCGCTATTAGACTTTTTCTGAACCAGTGAGGTCTCATTAAAAGCATTCATAGTGATAAAAGCAAAAGCGATTAAAATGACGAAGAAAACGAAAACCATGGCGAAAATGCCAAATAAGGCCTTGGTATTTTTAGATGAGGTCACAAAAACTCCATTTTTTGATCAAAACTAAAATAAATCCCTTCTATAGTCTCAAAAACATAGGCGAACGTAAACAAACTTCGAGAAAGTCCGACCTTTTCTCTCAAGTTCTACAATAATTAAACCGATGAGCATTTTGATCCGATATGGTCGGTAAGGAGTGAATGTATGAAGACAAAAATGATCTCACTATCTCTTCTGACTCTGGCAATTTGTTCAATGGCAGTGGCCACTGAATATAAAAAACCTGAGGTTAGTTTCAAAAAGCACGCAGCCCCTTCTAAAGAGATGAAGACGGCAGAATTTGGTGATCACTACAAGGTGGAAACGGGCGCCGTTACAGACCGTCAGATCGCATCTGAAGAAGAGGTTTCTGACAGAGAGCCTTCTTCGGTAATCGCCAAAGAAAAGAAGAAAAAGGTTTACGACGTTAAGCCTGAAGTTAAAGAAGAACCGGCCGAAGCACCAAAACCTTGGTTGTATCGTATGGAATCAGAAAGCAGACACTAAGCTTTTTGACTTTACTTAGAAAACTGCATCTCGAAGGCTTTTGACTTATTCGCGTCCCAAAGATTCAGTTTTTCGTATTCGCTTTTTAATTGTCCACAAGCGGCCAGGATATCCTGGCCTTTTGTGGTTCTTGTCGTACAAACAAAACCACGTTTTAAAAGCTCTTCCTGAAACCAGATGATCTTTGAGTTGCTCGGACGTTTGAATTTTGAGTCTGGAAAGTCATTGTATGGAATGATGTTGATCTTTGATTTACTCTTCTCTAACAGGTCACAAAGCCCGTCGATATCTTCCTGGCGATCGTTAAGATCTGCAATCAGAATGTATTCGTACGTGATGCGACGGTAAGCTTTTAACGGCACTTTTCTGATCGCTTCAAACAATCTTTGAAGGTCGAATGCCTTGTTGATTGGCATTAGTTCAGAGCGAATATCGTTGTGAGCAGCATGCAGAGAAATAGCGATGTTCACCGGTGGGAAATCCCACATTTTTTCAATTTGCGGAACAAGTCCTGAAGTCGAAAGCGTGATCTTTCTTTGAGACAGACCAAGGCCTTTGTCTTCCATGAAAATAATCGTCGCACTTCTGACGTTATCGTAGTTATGAAGCGGTTCACCCTGCCCCATGAAAACGATGTTTGTGAGTTTTTCTTCAGCATTGACGTTGGCCTTTAACCAGTCAGTGATCGCCAAAAACTGGCCGACGATTTCATCAGCTAAAAGGTTTCTCTTTAATCCCATTGTTCCCGTGTGACAGAACGTACATCCAATCGCACACCCAACTTGAGAAGAGATACAAAGAGTCAGTCGGTCTTTTGCTGGAATTGCGACCGCTTCAACAGTCTGACCATCGCGCATTTTCACCAGGAACTTTCTCGTCCCGTCTTTTGAAAGCCCGTTCCAAACAACTGTAGGTAGAGTTAAATCAAAATTATTTTCAAAATCCTCGCGGATCTTTTTAGAAATGTTCGACCATTTTGAAAGGTCGCGCTCATGGAATTTGTACATCCATTGGTAAATCTGATCGGCCGCAAATTTCGCCAGTCCCTTTTCTGCAAGGTAATCGCGAAGCTCTACGAGAGTCAGGGCGTATAAAGAAGGTTTTTCTAGTTTTAAATTAATGCTCATAAGTGTGGGCGTTATAGCAAACTTCACAGGGGATGGCCTTCAAAAAGTAATTTTTACAAACCAAAACAGCTGGTTTACGCTTTTAAGATGAAAAACTTTATCCTTAGCCTTTTTGCAGTTAACGCCCTTATTTCATTAGATTCTAGCTCCTATGCACAGAGCTCTCTCGCCCAGAGCGTCTTTGTTAACAGGCCTGAAGTTGCTTTTCCCGTCCCAGGTGACGAAGAAGTTATCAGGACTTTTGGGAATGTAACTAAAAACCAACTGCCGGCCAGAAAGTTTAAATTCCTCGTCTGGAACCTGCACAAGGGAACAGAAGAGACTTTCAAAACTGAATACCTTTCCCTGGCCTTTGACCGCGATATCGTCATGAACCAGGAAGTCTTTCTTGATCCCAACATGATGGATGTTTTCCGCTACCTTCCGAATTTTTATTTCACAACTGCGACTAGTTTTTTCTCCGGTAAAGAAAAAGTGAGAACAGGTGTGGCAAACATCAGTGCCGTCAAACCGGTTTACACCGAATTTATCCGCACTGAAATTTTAGAACCAGTGGTTAATTCTCCGAAGGTTGCTTTGATCAATCGCTACCCTATCCGTTTTTCTACAAAAGAGCTGACCGTGGTGAACCTTCACGGAATCAATTTTGTTTCGACAAAAAGTTTCCGCCATGAACTTAACCGCATCTATGAACGCATTAAAGACATCCCGTCTCCCCTGGTTTTTTCGGGTGACTTCAATACCTGGAATAAAGAGCGCATCACAATTTTGGAGGAATACGCTCAGAAATTAAACCTGGTTGAAGCGCGTTTTCTTCCGGATAATCGAATGACTTTTAACGGGTATCCACTGGATCACTTCCTTCACACAAAAGACTTAAAAGTCACGCGTGCAAAAGTCGACGGAGACTTTAAGGGCTCGGATCATAAGCCGCTACAGGTAGAAGTTGAGTATTCTCCTCTGAAATTCGATTTCGAGGATGACGAGTTTACTCAAGATTTAAGTCTTGCACACTAGGGAAAAGTTTTCCCCACTCTGCCTTCACATTCTTAATTCCCTTAAAATAAACATGTTATTATTGTTTTAAATAGGCATGCATTCCAAGGGAGTTTTCATTGAAAAATAAAACGATGTTTAAGATATTGTTCCTGTCGTTGGTTTTATCTTCGTGTGGGTTGATCGAAAGATTCAAAACTCCTGAACAACCAACTGATGGCACTTCAACGTCAAGCACTGATGAACTCAACTCTGCTCCAGCGACAACTTCTTCTGCTGATGCAACAGATGACCTGTTCAGCAAAACAATGGAAGAAACAAGCGGGACACACACTGACAATCCATCAAACATTTCAGCTAACGATCCTGATCTAAAGTCACTTGAAGATGAATTCTCAGCTGACAGACCGGGTGAAACAGTTAAAGAATCACAAATTGCTCTAACTCCGGATAAATCACAAGAAACACACGTAGAAGTTTCAGAAGCTCTTCCTGAAATTAAGTCAGAACCAGAAGTTCCAGCTTACAGTGAAGCAGGGCAAGTGAAGTCTTATAAAGTTAAAAAGGGTGAAACGCTTATGCAAATCGCCTTCAAACTTTACGGCGATATCTCTAAGTGGAAAGAAATTAAAAACATGAACCCAGGTCTTGGCAACAACACTGCTCTTCGTGCCAACACAGAACTTAAGTACCGCGCACCAGAAGCTCCATTTGTCTGGAACCCAGCTGGTTCACCTTACCTTATCAAGACTGGTGAAACACTAGGAACAATTTCAAACACTGTTTACTCTACTCCAAAAAAATGGAAATCAATTTGGGAAAACAATAAGCCGCTCATTAAAAACCCTAACGTCATTTATGCAGGGTTCACTCTGTATTACACAAACGGTGGAATGGCGAACTTCGTTCAGCCAAAAGCAGCTCAACCAAAGCAGGAAATTGCTGAAGAAGAAATTATTGTAGACCAGACATTAACTGCTGAAGCGCCAACACAAAAAGCAGAAGTTGTATCTCCAAAATCGACAGTTCAATTCACTGAAGAAGCTCAGAGTGATGAGGCGGTTCAAACGCTTTCAGCTCCAAAAAGAGAGCTTGTTAAAAGTGCAGTTGAAAAAATGTCAGCTCCAGAGGGTTCTGAAATTGACCTGATCAACAATGTATCGGTTCCACATGAGCAGGAAATCGCTCCGGATATCGACGAAGAAATTCAAACTCTTTAAAAACAAAAAAGCCCCTCGATGAGGGGCTTTTTTTTGCCAAATTAGCTGAAAAATCTGCTTAAAAATCCTTTTTTCTTTCTTTCGATGTTCTCCATCACATTCCCCTTCTCTAAAAGGTCGCGATGAAAATCAGAGGCCAGTTGAGAGTTTTCCAGAAGAGAATTGTATTCACTCACCGACATTAAACTCACCTGAGCGGCGTTGAGCTCTTCACATAAAGCGAAGGCAAATTGGTTGACGTTTTCCAGTGCTAAAAACGGCCCGATCATATTTGGTGGACACTTCACACCTTCTAAGTGTTCGCTTAAAAAGCGCTCTTTAAAAAGCTTTTGTGCTCCTTCTTTTTCCAGAAGACCTTTCTCGTCTAAAAGATAAAGCATGAAATAATGTTCTTCCTGACCTTCTTCCGGGTAAGGGTTGAAGTTGTTATAGATCCCTACGATATATTCAATTTCTCTCATGAGAACACTCCAAAATCTACAATCACTGAGCCTTCCGGAGAAAGTTCGATTTCAATTTCGTTTGGATAGGTCTGAACGATAACGTTGATTTCATCGATAACTTTGTACACGACAAAATTTTTCGTCAGGCTCATTTTAATTTTTTTGCGGTAACTAGTCGGGTTGTAAAGTGAAAGGCGTCTCACCTCTTCAAACTTTAATTCATTGGCCGAACTTGGTCTCGTTCTCCAATAAAAATC
>CAXHHE010000181.1:0-7072 GCA_964016365.1 uncultured Bacteriovorax sp.
TACCGCAGACTTCAACTTGACCCAAGCAACCTGGACCCGGGGTATATTCTAGGTCAAGAGAGTTTTGTGGTTTATCCAAGAAGAGACAGCGGACATTTATTTGTCATTGGAAAAGCAGGACTTCTGGTTTTAAAGGGAAGAATTGTTGATCAGAAGAAAAATCCTTTGGCGCTTAAAGTTGGATTTTTCACTTCGGCACAAACACAAAAGAGCACGCCATTTTTTACTGACCGTGAAGGAGAGTTTTTTATCGAAGGAGTTGAGCCAGGTTTAGGAACCATTCAGCTTGATGATAATAATTTTTCACCAGCACAGATTGATATGACAGGGAAGAAGCAGGGAATGGTGGATACCGGTGACATTATTCTGCCGGATGGAGGAAGCGAGTTATGAAAATGAAATCAATAGCGGCCTTACTCTTTGCCTTGAGCTTCTTTCCAGTGAGCAATGCTTTTGCAGATTGTGATTACAATTTAACTGTCCCGACATTTTCTTATGGAGTTGGGGACACTAACCCAATCGTTTCCGGGACTGTTCAGGTCAGCAGAGGGCAGGGTGGTAATAGTTCAAACTGTAATAATTTCTTTCTCGCTTTTACCAAAGGCTGGGCGGGAAACTACAACCGTCGCGGATACAATATTACGACTTGGGTCGGTTATTTGTATTACAACTTTTATAAAAATAATAACGCCACAGGGGTATTGAAAGAGCCAAGTGATATCTCTTCTACCAATGAAGTTATCTTTGATACACTTTCAAAAGGCTCATCAAAAAATCTGAATTATTATTTTTCACTTGCACCAATTGATGCCAGCTCTCCTCCGAGCGCCGGGACTTATTACGATGTGGTCCAGGTTCAACTTTACTCGGGGACATATACAAATATTGTTTCTTACGAAGGCTATCGCGACCTTTACGTTTACCTGAACGTCGCCAAGTTCATTTCATTATCAATGGTCGACACTGGCGGAACTTATGATGGCAACCAGACTTCAAAAACACTGGACTTTGGAGAACTAGAACAAGGCGAACAATTGGGGTTTGATGTCCGCATTGTAAGTAACTCTGGTTATATCCTGAAAGTGTCTTCAAGTAACAACGGACTCCTAAAACGCGTAGGTGGAACCGGAGTCAAATCGGAAATCGGTTATGACTTCTATGCCAACAACTCTATTAAGACTTTAACCTCTTCGGCAGCTTCTCCGGTAACGATTGCCAGTGGCACAGGAAAAACTCCTTCTGGGGGCGCTCTAGTGCCGATTAAGGTCGCTATTAAGTCTGTTGATGATAAAGACCCGGGAACCTATCAGGATTACGTCACCTTATCCGTTATCAGCAATGACTAGTCGCTATAGAGGCTGATTTCCCCTTTTTAGAACGCCTAAAATTGTCTAGAATAGAAGGCGTCTCTCTAAGAAGGAATTTATGTCTAAAAAAATCTGTTTAACTGGGGTCAAACCAACAGGGATGCCTCACCTGGGAAATTACATCGGAGCTATCAAGCCAGCTATTGAGATGGCAAACTCTGGTGAATACGATTCATACTATTTCATCGCTGATTACCATTCACTCATTGGTGTTCACGATGCAAAACTTTTAAGAAATTATATTTATGAAGTCGCGGCCACATGGCTGGCGATGGGGCTTGATCCAAAAAAAGTCACTCTCTACAAACAAAGTGATATTCCGGAAATCCTGGAACTAAACTGGATTGTAAACTGTTTTACTAGCAAAGGCTTAATGAACAGGGCCCACGCTTATAAAGCAATGGTTCAGGCCAACGAAGAAGAACAACGCGATAAAGATGCCGGCGTGAACATGGGGCTATTTTCTTACCCTGTGCTTATGGCCTGCGATATTATGATTTTAAATGCGGATATTGTTCCGGTCGGAGCAGATCAGCTTCAGCACATTGAGATTGCCCGCGATATCGCGCACTCATTTAACAGCAACTATGTTCCAGGTTATGAAAAGATTAGAAAAAACCTGGATCATGAAAAAAACACGAAGTCGCTTGCTGAATTCATTAGAACCAATGAAAAAACAAAAGATGTCGCTTTCTTAAATCCACCAAAGGCCATCGTTGCAGAAGGAAATAAGCTCCTGGCAGGTCTTGATGGAAGAAAGATGAGCAAAAGTTACAACAACCACATCCCACTTTTTTCTACGGAAAAAGAGCTGCAAAAACTAATCAATAGAATCACTACGGACTCAAGTGGGCCAACTGAACCGAAGAACCCGGATGATTCGTTGATTTTTGATTTCTATCAGACGTTTGCTACTAAGGAACAGACTGAAGACTTACGAGCAAGATACCTGCGTGGTATTGGATGGGGAGAAGCAAAGGCGGATCTTTTAAATGTACTTAACGACACTTTAAAAGGACCCCGCGATATTTATAATGAACTGATGGCCGATACGAAAAAGATCGATGCGATTCTGGAAGAAGCTGCACAGAGAGTTCGTCCACAGGCCCGTGAACTTATCCGCAATATTAAAAACACAATTGGTGTTAACTAAGGAATGTTGGCTCTATGAAATTACTAGGATGGTTTTTACTTTTGTCATTCTCACAAGCGCATGCTCAACAAGTCATTGAGAGTGCACCTTTAAGTATTACGGAAGAAGGAACAAGAAAGATCATTGAGCGCGCTGACGGCGATAAAGACGCTAAGCCAGCTGAAATTCCTCATGGTGTTGAAGTGGTGGCCCCTCCTGCAGCAGAGGCCCTGGTCATCCCAAATGATGATGTTGTTAACCCACCAGTTGAGAAGAAAACAGCGAAGTCAAAAAAGAAATCAAAACTGATTTCGAAGGAAGCTAATAAAGACGCGGCTAAAACAGTTGAGCCATCAGAAGCGATTCCTGCAATCGCACCGATTGAGTCAGCTCCAGTTGTTAAAAAAGAAGCTCCTGCTAACCCGCTAGATGGGCAGTTGAAGCTTGGGCCATCAACAGAAGCACCCCCAGCAGTTGCTCCCGTAGTTAAAGACGGTGAGATCAGACTTGATGACAATAAAAAAGCACCAACTTTTGAAAATGATGTGATTGCCATTGCCATTTATGACAACACATTAAGACGCTATTTACAGTTCTCATTTGGTTATTTGAATTCTAACTACGAAAAGTTTCACCCGTCTTTAGATAACGGGTCAATGCTGACGTCATTTCGTTTTGTCGGTGATATGACAACAAAGATTCAGACAGGATTTGCTGTTGAGATTATCAGCGATAGAAGCAATCAGAATATCCCGGATGTTATCCGTGCACTTCAATACCGCTTATTTGCCGACTACCATGAGCCTCTTTTCCAGAAGGGCGCAGTTAAAACTGACTGGATTGGAAGTATGGCCTTCTCAATTGGAGACTATGGAGTGAGAAGACGCTACCTGAATTCTCAAGGGCAGGAATTGAGCACCAAGATTAAGGAAGGGACTCTAGTTGGTCTTATTCCTGGTGCCGGGATTAGAATTTATTTAGTTGGTAAGTCGAGCTTTGACTTAATGGTCGAATACCATTTATATTTCGGAAAACCCCAGACTTACATCGGTGGATTGGCCTTTAACCCACGATTAAGCTTCGAATTCTAATCTTTTTTACACATTGGGCTAGTCGTATCGTTATTTATGACGTATGAAGCCTTTAACATTTTAACGTTTCTCCCTTCGATGTTGCTTTTTTTGCGTCTAGTGGTTCAGGTTTCATTTCAAGCAATTAAGATCGGTGGAACCACATTCAGACGAGGTATTAAGTGACATTTCAAGAATTGCCACTACGTGAATCATTAATTAGAGCGATCACGGAGAGGGGCTATGTAGAGCCAACAGAAATCCAGGCTCAAGCTATTCCAGCACTTGCAACAACAGAAACAGACTTTGTAGGGCAAGCGCAAACAGGTACAGGTAAAACTGCTGCCTTCTCACTTCCACTATTAAACAAGATCGACTTCACTAACCGCGATGTTCAAGCACTAATCTTAACTCCAACTCGCGAGTTAGCTAACCAGATTACTGAAGAAATCAAAAAGTTCTCTACGTACGAAAAAGTAAAAACACTTGCCGTTTACGGTGGTGTTTCTCTTGAGGGACAAATCAGAGGATTAAGAAAAGACCGCCCACAAATCGTAGTAGGAACTCCAGGACGTGTTCTGGATCTTATCGATCGTGGAGTTTTAATTCTAGATAACGCTAAATACGCTGTTCTAGATGAAGCTGATGAAATGCTAGATATGGGATTCATCGACGACGTAAAACAAATTCTTTCTAACCTTGGTGAAGACAGAAAAACTTGGATGTTCTCGGCAACTATGCCAGCTCCAATCCTTTCTCTAATCAAGACTTACCTAAAAGATCCTCTTGTTGTTAAAGTTCAAAAGAAAACTTTATCTAATGAGTCTATCGAGCAAAAACACTATGTCGTTCGCCACAACAACATGAGCGAAGCTATCTGCAGAATCCTTGATTCTTTAGAAGACTACTACGGAATGATTTTCTGCCGTACAAAAGTAGATGCTAAAACTCTTGCTGACGAACTAAACGCTCGTGGGTATCCATCAGATTCACTTCACGGTGATATGTCACAACAACAACGTGACATTACAATGAAAAATTTCAAACTTAAAAAGATCAACATGCTGGTTTGTACAGACGTTGCCGCTCGCGGAATTGACGTCGACAACCTTACTCACGTAATTAACTTCGGTCTTCCACAGGATATCGAGTCTTACGTTCACCGTATCGGCCGTACAGGACGCGCGGGAATGAAAGGGGTGGCGATCACTCTTGTTGAGCCATCAGAAAGATACAGACTTCGTATGGTAGAAAACAATACGAAAGCTCGTATTGTTCAGGCCACTCTTCCAACTCCAGCTGAGTTAAAGGAAGTCATGGTTAGAAAGGAACTTAAGAAATTTGATAACGTTATCGAAAATCTTGATAAACTTTCTACAGATGCTGTGTTTACAGAAAAATTCAATGAGCTTTCAAAAGAAGATTTATTGAAAGTTATGTACAACCATATCTTCAAGTCTCAAATCTCTCGTTACGATCACTCACCATCACTTGAAATCCAGGAAAGACGTCCTGAAAACAGAGACCGTCAGAACCGTGACTTCAATGACAGAGGAAATGATAGAGGAAACGACAGAGGAAGCAGAGACCAGGGACGTCCAAACCACTCTGGTAACATGAGATTCTTCGTTAACATCGGTAAAGACCACGGTCTAACTCTTAAATCACTTCTGGGATCAATCTCAGATATGGTTAAAGTTGAAGAGCGCCTGATCAGAAACGTAGACATGAAAGAAACTTTCTCTTTCTTAGAAGTTCCTGAGCAATATGGTGAAGTTTTATTAAAAGTTAACACACCGATGATCATCGACCGCACTGTACGTTTCGAGCTTACTCGCTCGGCACCAATGAGCCGTCCACACTACGGTGGTGGAGACCGCGATCGTCGTCCAAGCTTCAGAAGTGGAAGCAACCACAGAAATGGAGACAGAAACGGCAACAGATCTGAAAGATCTTTCCGTTCTTAATCTTTTCTACTTATAATAAAGGCATCTAATTCATAGCGCTCCCTTATGGGGGCGCTTTTTATTTTCCCTGAGGCCTTTATGTCTAATAAAAAAACATTGATCTTTACTGGTGGAGGTTCTGGCGGCCATGTTATGCCGGCGCTGACTATTATTAAAAAAATCAATGAAGACGCTCGTTATGATGTTCACTATATCGGTGGTATCGCCAGCATCGAACGCGAACTGGTCCAGGACTACAAACTTACTTATCATCCCATCCGCACTGGAAAACTAAGACGCTACCTTTCTCTGGAAAATATGAAAGACATTATCCGCGTGTTTCTAGGGCTAGTGGATTCTTTTAAGCTGCTTTGGAAATTTGATAGAAAAAATACGCTGGTTTTTTCAACTGGTGGATTCGTTTCTGTGCCGGTTGTTCTGGCCGCAAGACTTCAAGGGAAAAAATCTTTTATTCACGAGCAAACGAGCCGCGTAGGTTTGGCCAATAAAATCTGTTCGATTTTCGCCAACCGCGTGTTCATTAGTTTTGAAGACTCATATAAGTACTTCGATGAAAATAAAACTCATTTCTCAGGTTATCCGCTAAGAGAAGAGTGTTACACCGACGATATCAGGCCGGTTAAAATCCACGGCAGAGTGATTAACGAAACATCAAAACCTATCCTATTTGTTACAGGGGGAGGAAATGGAGCCCAGTTAATCAATAAACTGATTGAAAAGAATTTTTCTTTTTTAACGGAGAAGTACCTGATCGTTCACCAGACAGGAAAGGCCTTCTTTAATGACTACAGTACGAAGCTAAAGCACCCGGACTACATCGCAGTTCCTTTTATCGGAACGGAGATGATTGACCTTTTTAAACTGGCCACAGTGACTATTTCCCGCTCTGGAGCAGGGACAGTGTGCGAATTGATTGCGGTTGGAAAAAAATCGATTTATATCCCTTTAAAGATCGCTCAAAAGAACGAGCAGTTCTTTAATGCCTTAGAGGCCCATAAAAAACTAGGGTCTATCATTATTGAAGAAAAAGAACTGACGGATGCAAGCTTTCTTCAAGCGTTATCAGATATTGGAGATCACAATCCAATGACGAAAGTGCAGAAGCAAAACGGGCTGCAGTTTTTAGTCGAAGAAATCGAAAAAGCTTTTTAAGTTTATCCGATTCTTAAAATGTACCCACGAGACTTGATCGTGCGGATGTATTTTGAAAACGGCATCAGCTTCTTTCTAAGATTAGAAAGGTGAGTATCGATGTTCTGGTTTTGAACGTGGATGTTCGGCCAAAGAAGGTTCGTGATGTACTCGCGAGAGAAAACCTTATTTGGGTTTTTTGCCAGAAGGTGGATAAGTTTAAATTCAATTGGCGTAAGCTGGATCTTTTCTTCTCCAATCTCTGCCATCTGCATTTCACAGTGAAGTTTGAAGCCATCAAACGCAATCACTTCTGATTCATTTGCCTGAGCTTGTTTCGTATTGATTTTATTTTTAATACGCGCAACCAACTCTCTTAGAGAGACAGGTTTAACGATGAAGTCA
>CAXHHE010000182.1:0-7051 GCA_964016365.1 uncultured Bacteriovorax sp.
ACACAGAAGCCTTCGTCGGCAGCGTCAGATGTGTATAAGAGACAGGATTAAAACTTTCATACATCACCTTTTGTGTAGTTGGAGGGGTTTCCCTCTTCTGCCCTTCGGAGTTGCAAAGCAGATACCGTCATTTTTCATTGGTATGTGTGACAATTTGTCCCGCATTCGCTGGCATTTCCTATGCAGAATGAACACTCAGGAGGAAAATCGCACCATGAAAAAAATACGTATCGAAGGCAAAAACCAAGCAAACACAATAAGAATGAATTGATAAAGAAAGTGAAGGGCCTCACGCGAAGATGAGGCCCAAAAGAGAAATTAAAGTTTTGATTCAATCATGAGAGAAAGAAGTTTTGTTAACTTCTCCAGGTCACCGTAAGAAATGTTGTGGAACATAGAAATTCTAAACTGGTTTCTTCCCAATTTTCTGTATCCATCAATTCCGTAAACATATTTTTTCTTCTCAAGGTACTTAATTACGTCATCAACGTTAACTTTTGAATCAACGTCAATTGTCGCTACTGCGATTGAACGGAATTGTTTTTCTTCGATGAAGCATGAAAGGTATGGCTTAGACTCTGCCCATGAATAAAGCAGGTCCGCTTTCTTCTGAGAAAGTTTTTGGATCTCAGCGTATCCTTGCTCGTTCATTCTCTTTACTTGCTCATTCATGATAAAGATTGTTGCAAGTGCTGGTGTATTGTAAGTCTGGTTAGCTTCAGAGTTTGTAATCGCGTGCTCCCAGCTCATGATGTCTGGAATGTAACGAGATTTATCTGCAGCGATTTTCTTTGCGCGCGCCTGAGCTTTTGGCGACATAATCGCAACCCATAGTCCTCCATCAGAAGCGAAAACCTTTTGTGGAGAGAAGATGAAAAGGTCAGTTTTAGAAACGTCACAAGGACATTGTCCAGCTCCAGATGTTGCATCAACAGCAAGAATTGTATTGGCATCAACTACTGGAAGTTCTGAAATCTGAACACCTGTTGATGTTTCGTTAAGAGTGACAGCGATCATATCTGATCCTGCGACAGCTTTACCGTTGATCCCTTTTCCGAATGGAACAGCAACTTGTTCTGCTGTAATCCATGGAACAAGCTTAGAAGCTTTATACCATTTCTCAGAGAACTCTCCACATGTGAAGTGAGTGACTTTCTTTTCAACGATCCCTAGAGCGATCATATCAAAAAGAAGTGTTGCTCCACCATTTCCTAAAGCTACAAGGTAGCTTTCTGGAAGGTTGAAATATTTTTTGATTCCGTCTTGAAGTTCTTTTACAACGTTTTTTACACCTGGCTTTCTATGGCTTGTTCCCATGAATTCGTGGCCGGTTTTTGCCAGTTTTTCTAAAAATTCAGTTGGAACAAGTGAAGGTCCTGAACCAAAACGTGGGTCACTTGGAATAAGTTCTTTTGGAGTTTCGAAATTATCAAACATAATCATGTCCTTTTGAAATGGGGATTATTTCGTGAGCAATTAGATAAATTTTCTTAGACATTTTAACTTATCTTTTGACAGAATACTAAGCGATTATGAAGAAAATAAAATACCTGACACTAATGCTTTTTATCAGTACTCCGCTCTTTGCTGCGACCAGCAGAGCGGCCTCTACATCGAGAGACTTGAACTTCTCTCTGGGGAATCTCTGCGAATACGTAGGAAAGATTCAGACCGATGGAGAGGGAAACTCTAATACATGTAGCTTCCTTCCAACGCTTGCAGGGAGCTATGATATCTTTTTAACTAAGGAATTCGCTCTTTCTCCTCAGCTTGGCGCAACCCTTCCGAAGTCAGGTCGCGATGAAAATATCAAGCGTATGACCCTCTTTGCTCTCTTAAACAGCAAGTATAAGACGTCTTACCTGACTTTTATTGCAGGAGCAGGTCTCTACTTCACCAGAATCTGGGGACCGGGAGGAGATGAAGAACTCAATAACGGCAATAGCACCGATTCATTCCCTCTTCCTAAAGACCCGGTCTACTCGAGAAACTTTATTGTGAACCTAGGCGCTGGCTACGACTTTAATACGACCTGGTCTGCTGAACTCTATACCTATGTCTTTAACGCTCTAGAAAGCGAAGACAGGGCCTTTAGTGTTGGCGCTACACTCTCTTATCACTTTGGAGACGTCCTATGAAATACACACTCGCAGCTCTTGGGCTTCTTCTCTCTCTTAATGCCCAGGCCTTTACACTTAACAATTCGGCCAAGCTGACTTTTGCTCAGGACGAAGTCAAAGTGAATCTCGCTGGAGGATTCTGTGCAAACCTTGGTATCACGGACGAAGAGTTCATGAGTATTATCGGCAAGGCCGTGGATACTTTCTGGAACAAATCACCAACCAGCCGATTGAAACTGAGAAAAGGAAGTATCGTGAACGTCGATTCAGCTTTTCATACTGATACGATTTGCACTCCATCGACGAATTGTACTCCAAACCCTGACCTGGAAGTTTCCAGCGATATCCTCATCAGTTGCAACACTAACGTTTCAAACTTTTCCAGCGCTGCTATTTTAGGAGTGACTATTCCCAACAATGTCAGTGGCGACACTATTTATGGATCGTTGGTTTTAATCAACGATCAAGCTAATAATCAGTTTAAAAATAAATCGGCCGAACAAAAAGCTTCTATCATCGCTCATGAACTAGGCCATGCTTTTGGACTCGGGCACTCTCCGGTAGAAGACTCGCTAATGTATTATGCAACGATGGCCAACAGAAAAAACCTGGGCCGCGATGATATTGATGGTATCTCGTACCTGTATCCTAAAAAACAGCCTTTTAGTGGTTGCGGGACTGTAGATTTTAATGGCGGAGATAAACCCAATTACTGGGGCGGGCTTTTTATTGGATTTGCCCTGATCTCACTTGCTGAATTAATGAGAAAAAAAAGAGCGGTTTAAAACCGCTCTCTTTTATTTTTTGTATTTGAAACTTCTTCCGCGTTTTGCGCATTCTTTCTCGTACTCATCAAGCCATGTCTTTTCTTGTTCAGAAAGCATATTGAGATCAATCAGGTCGTGATCAAATCCAACATACACCATGTTCTTAAAGCGAAGCATGTTCTTGTACTCCGGGTGGCGCTCAACTGTTGCTACGTTTTCTAAACGGACTCCACCAAAACCTGGAATATAAATCCCCGGCTCGATTGACCCAACCGTGTTTTCTCTCAGTGGAACGTTTGACGTTGTTGAAAGCCTGAAGCCTCCTTCGTGAACGTTGATCCCTACTCCGTGACCTGTTCCGTGGTTGTAATTTAAACCAGCTTTAAAGATCGGCTGTCTCGCTACACCATCAACCACTGATCCCCATGTCCCTTCCGGGAATACAGCATTTAGAGTGTGAAGAATAGACTGAAGAACAAGAGTGTAGACTTCCTTTTGGCGAGGACTTGCTTCGCCTCCACTTAGAAAAGCTCTCGTCGTATCAGTGGCATATCCAGATTCAAAGTATCCACCAGAATCAAGAAGAACCATTTCATTTTTCTTAAACGCTACGTCTGCGCTTGGGCTTCCGTAGTGAATGATTGAAGAGTTAGGTCCAAAAGCAGCAATCGTATTAAAGCTTTGGTCCAAAGCCCCGTTGTTTTTATAGAACTCATTGGCCTTATGGTAGAAATCAAGCTCTGAGAAGCTCGCTCCATTTTTAATGCTTTCTTTTACCCAAAGAATCGTTTCATAGATAGCTGTGTCTGCTTTATTGAAAGAGTCTTGCATTGCTTGAAGTTCCGCTTCGTTTTTTAAAGCGTGAAATGGAACTAATCCTTCTGGTCTGTTGATCATTTTATCAACACCGAAGTGAGCGCTGAGTTTTAAGTAGTCCGCTGCGTTTGTTGAATTAGCTGAATAGAAAATCTTGTTGAACTTATAAGTTGTCTCACCAGATTTTTTCTTCCACTCCGTTTCGTATTCATTTACTAACGCCAGGAATTTTTCCAGCTCAGAGAATTTTCCAATTGAAAGATCGATCACATCGCTTTCGATCTCCCCTTCAATGTGCTCCATTAATAAATAAACGCGTTCGCGAGTCACCAGGGCCTTTGCTCTAAACGTACTCTGGCTTGGCATTTCATAACGGCGCATGTTTGTTAACCATGCGATTGAATCAAGGGCGCTGATAAAAAAAGCTTCGCCGTCATTTAAAATGCGCTCAAGCTTACTCTTTGTTGTCTCACCCACAAGTGAAAGCGGAAGCTCCATGATTTTCTTATTGAAAGAAAAATCCTGAAACGAAATCACTTTTGTCAGTTCAGCGTTGTTGAACGCTTCTGTTTTAAGTTGAGTTTTAAAATCGTTGTAAAGAGAAAGCTCAATGCGATCTCCCTCAACACCTAGAGATTTTAGTTTGCGAGAGTTGATCGCCTCTTTCATCGCCTGACGAAGTCCTGTCCCGTAAGGAACTTTGAAAACTTCTACAAGAGAGAGATCGCACTCAAGGTCGGCCTGCTCATAGTAGCGACCGTCGATAAAAAGCATCACTCGCCCTTCTAAAGGGACAATCACTTCGGCCGTTGAGCCCGTAAAACCTGTTACGTAGTAACGGTGACAGTCGGCCAGAGGCACATATTCATTCAAAAAAATATCAGAGCTCGAGAGATAGAAACTATCGAGCTTCTTTGATTTCATGAATGATTTCAAAGCGTTAATGTTATTTTTAAGTTCCGTATTTCCGAGAAAACCAGTCTTTGCCATAAACTATACCTTTTTAGTTAAGTTTTTTTGAGAGTCTGCCGATAAAGCGTTCACGATTATAACCCAACACAGAGTGCTTATGAAACCAAAACTCCACCCGGTTTACATTATTATTGGTCTGTTTCTTTTCAAAGTAGGAATTATCGATAATTTTCGCTTTCACGGCAACAATGCAAACGCAGAAAGACGTGTAGCAAGTATCGAAGAATCGAGAAAAGCTAGTCGCAACTAAGAGGGTGTTCCCAGAAGTTTGACGAACGTTTCACCACGCTGAGCGTAGTTTTGAAACTGATCAAACGATGGGAATGCCGGAGAAAAAAGTAAAACTCCCTTATCAGCAGCAAAATTCTCTCTTAGAAACTTCAATGTTCCTTCCAAGGTATCCTTCTTTTGATAAGACACTTTCCCTTTGATCTCACTCTCAATCTCCGCCCCCATTTCACCAATTAAGTAAAAATGCGCGACCTTTGATTTTAAGAAATCCAGATGAGGAAGAATTGAGTCTCCGTGCCCTCTCTTTTTTCCACCGATGATTAAATGAATCGGAAGATTAAAATCCTCCATCGCTTTAACCGCAGTCATGGTTGCATCCCAGTTTGTACTCTTAGCATCGTTGTAAGCGCGAAACTGTGGAAGACCAACAACTTTATCGACGTACTCAATACGGTGGTGAACTCCAGCGAATGTATCAATAGAGTGCTGAATGGCCTTTTGTGAAAGACCTAAACTCTTTGCTGCTTTTAAAATGAAAGCAAGATTCACTCTGTTGTGAATTCCAGGAAGCTTGAAATTCCCAATGGGAAAATCAATTTCCGGAGCTTCTGTATTGATGGACAGTTTTTTTCCTTTCTGAGTCTCTGCCCATTTTTTGATGATAGGAAAATCTTCCGGATAAATGAGCACATCGTTTTCAGTGAAACGGTTAGTGATAAAAAATTTCGAACGCCCGTACTCTTCAATCGTCGCGTAGCGCTCTCCGTGGTTTTGAAACAGGTTTAAAATCATCGCCACATTGACGTGGAAATGGTCAATGCTTTCGAGTTGAAAACTTGAAAGCTCAAGCAGGATAAAATCCGCGTGTCTATGATGCTTAAAAACATCATAAGCATAATCGCAAAACGGAACACCGATATTTCCGCCGACAAAAACTTTCTTTTGGTCAGCTTCAATCATCTCACCTAAAAAAGTTGTCGTTGTCGTTTTTCCGTTGGTTCCTGTAATACCAATTAATGGTCTTAGGAAATGATTGGCCTCAAGATATTGGTAAGCTAATTCAATCTCTCCCCATACCGGGACGTTTTTGTCTAAAAGTGGTTTTAGAAGTTTGTGGTCGCGGGGAATTCCCGGGCTTAAGATCACCAGATCAACTGAATTTAATTTAGCTGGCAAGGCCGGGTCTGTTTCTGAAAAACACGCCTCTTTAGAGACAAAATCAAGCACTCCCGGAGTCTTGGCCCAAGAAGTAACTTCGCCTCCATTGATGGCAATCAGATCGCCTTCAAGAGCTTTAACAAAACGAAGGGCCGAGAGTCCAGAAACACCCATCCCATAAACTGCAATTCTTTTATTTTTTAGTGTAAACATGCTATCAAGTATAGCCTATGAACTATAAAAGTCACGCTATGAAACTCCTGGATTTCGTCAATCTCTACGCTCCGATGTGGAAGGAAGAGATTATGAATGAATACCCGGAAACCATTTCCGACTACCCTCGCGAATGGGTGGATCTCCTGGACTCTTTGAGTGAAAAAGAGCTTTATGACGTGGATTGTAAGCGCGATATCCCTATTCTTACTGGCAGCTCTTTTAGAGAATTCGTGCAGACCATCAAGACTTTAACAGAAGTTCCAAAGATTCCCGAATCCCCAGAGCTTCCACTGGAAATGTGGGCCTTTCACGGGGTGAAAAAAAAGAAGAAACACGAAATCCAAAAGATCGTACCGGTCTTAAAAAATCTCCGCGACCAAAGGCAATTTGATTACGTCGTCGACATTGGCGGCGGTGTCGGTCACCTTTCCCGCGTCCTTTCTCACTATCACCAGATCCCTTCGATCTCGATTGATCAAAACAGCGAGTTCCAGGAAATCGGAAAAGAGCGCCTGAAGAAATTCAGAAAGCTCGATGGCGCTAAAGACGTAACGTTTATGAACCTGACGTTTGGGAAAAAAGAAGACCAAGCTGCCTTAGAAAAAGTTTTCCATGAAAAATCAGTGAGCCTTGGCCTTCACACTTGCGGACCATTAGCAAACAAACTAATTCAAAATACCATTGATCACCACTCAATGGGCCTTTTAAATTTTGGATGCTGCTACTACCTGTCTCTTATACACATCTGACGCTGCCGACGAAGGCTTCTGT
>CAXHHE010000183.1:0-6987 GCA_964016365.1 uncultured Bacteriovorax sp.
CTACACCGAAGCCTTCGTCGGCAGCGTCAGATGTGTATAAGAGACAGGTCTTATTTAAGAATTGGTTTTAAACTTACCTGCGCTTGAAAATAATCAGGAATCTTGTTACCTTATATAAATTATGAATAGTGATCCCTCCTCAGATAAGTAAGCCGCAGCAATATTCTCTATTGTTGCGGCGATAACCCCCAGGCATTGTTCCTTGGAAATATCGCCGGCGAAGTTTATTCCTTTTTTCAGGAGTTCTTATGTCAGGCAAAATGTCTAATGACTGGAATTATTCACTTTCTATTGCCCTATTGTTAATGGCGCCTTTTGATCTAATAGCTTCTCTTGCTATGGACGTTTACCTCCCAGTAATCCCGAAAATGCCGGCAGCTCTTAACACAACACCTTCGGTGATCCAGCTAACTCTTAGTCTCTATATGGTCACACTTGGACTGGGCCAGTTATTCTTTGGTCCCTTGTCTGATCGAACCGGGCGCAGAAAGGTGGTGTTGACAGGTGCTTTGATTTTTACAATTTCCTCATTCGTTCTAGCTATCACCACCAATGGCTATCTTTTTTTAGCAGCCCGAGTTTTTCAGGCATTGGGTTCTTCAGCTGCTCTTGTGGCAACTTTTGCTACAGTAAGAGATGTCTATGCAGATAAACCGGAAGGAAATGCGATATACAGTCTCTTTAGTTCAATGCTTGCTTTCGTTCCAGCTCTGGGACCGATCCTCGGTGCTATCCTCGCTTATCAATTTGGATGGCGAATGATATTTATTTTCCTTGGCACAATTGGTTTACTGGCCTTTGTCCATGCTCTAATCCGATGGCGTGAAACAAAGCCTTCATCAGTGAAGAAGGAAAATATCTCCGTGTCGTTGGTTTTCAAAAGTCTGTCCTTTTGGATTTATACTTTAGGATTTAGCACAGCAATGGGTTCTTTTTTTGTTTTCTTTTCTACAGCGCCCAGGGTTTTGATGGAAAAAGTTGGATTGACTCAAATGCATTTTAGTTTTGTATTTGCTTCGGTCGCTATCGTCATGATTTTAGTCTCACGGTTTGCCAAAACTTTTGTCATAAAGTGGGGAACTAAAGGGTGTCTAATCAGAGGGTTGTTAATTATCCTCACGGGATCAATGATCCTTACCGTTTGTAATTACTTAATGGAACTATCGATTACCTCTTTTGTTTTGCCTATGTGGGTGATCGCTGTGGGAATGATTTTTATTGTTTCAGTAACCGCAAACGGAGCACTTGAAGAGTTTCCGCATATGGCGGGAACAGCTGTGGCATTTTATTATTGTATTCAAAGCATGCTTGTATCAGTAGTAGGAACCGCAGTAACGTTACTTTTGCCTGGAGATAGTGCCTGGCCCCTCATCGTATTTACCCTCCTATTACCAATGTGCACATTTAAAGTAATGGGTTTGGAATTTTTGATAAGAAAATTCAGATTGAAACACCCTTGATCTGAAAGCTGTCCCATTAGTACATGGGACAGCTTCTATGTCATAAGTAGCAATGGTTATCTGCATCTCGCCATTACCATGGATGCTTTATGAGAGTTGGCCAAGGATAGAAATCTCTAATTTCTTAATCCGATCACCATCCAGGTCACATTCGTACAAAAAGTTTATTGGGCTTCCTGGAAAATTACCAGCAACCTTTGCTTTGAGAATTATTGTTTCAGCTGATTTGTCGAAATCATAGGAAGTATAGCCTGAATTAGCCCTCGATTTTACATCTTGGAACCATGGTCCCCCCCTTTTTTAGGAAAAGGATGACCTTCGGTCTCTCTATTTAAAGGAAATCTTCACGCCTTTTTGTCGGATTCGGCTGAAATTTACGGGACGGTCTTATTTAAGACCGAAATTAGGCGCACCCCTGCCCTTGCTCAACTAATTTTGCTTAAAAATCGCCCACTGCTTGATCAAAGTAGTCTGCCTCAGGAGGTGCTCTCGGAGACCTGATAATCACTTCATTTGCCGGCTGGCCAAGATGATTCAATATTTTTTGGCAGATATTCTGGGAAGTTATCGTGGCTACCAAAGTTAGCTTGGTGCCACAGTGATCACAATTACTAACTTCATATTTAAAAACGTATTTTAACAATTCGCTCCATGGCGTGCGGTAAACTTTCTTCTTGGTCTTCACTTTCTTAGGACACGCCAAACTCGTTATTTTAGATCTCTTCTTATGACGGGCCCCAAAAACTCCAATATAGCGAATAAGGTTTTGTCTCGGTGGCGGTATAAGAGCAATAATCCTTTTGATGAATTGATCTGGAGTGAATTGCAGATGAGTTGTCCCGTCGGAGTAAGGTGTTTTTAGCTGTAGCCTTACTTTTCCAGATGCCTCATAAGTAATCCTCTCTTTTGCAATGGGACCTCGCAGAATGTAGCGACAAAGTCTCTCCAATTCGGCCCGTTGATGTGCCAAGATTTTTACATTCGCATGCAGACTGAACCCATCATCGTAGGAGCAACGCTTCCCTACAAATTCTCTGAATGGCGGGTCCCAGACCTTGCCGATCTTAAGTGGGAGCTGAAAATTCTCATCTCGGTTTTGTACACTCTGGGCCTGAAAGTCGGATTGATCGTTATAGTCATTTTCAACTTGCTCAAATTTTTCCAGTAGTCTCATTAAGCGTTTCTTCAATGTGCCATTGAGTTGAACGACTTCTTCATGCGTTGGAACAATTTCAAAAAAGACTTCATCGCCAAAATTATTTTCATAGAATACTCCATCGATATAGATCGTATGGAAATGCACGTTTAGATTAAGTGCTCCTCCAAAACGCTGAACGACTGTAATCGCTCCAGCTTTGGGATTTTTCAGATTGTGGATTCTGGCCTTGTATTCATAATGGCGACTAAGTGTCCGGTGAAAAATCGCCAAGGCCTTTCTTAAGAAATCAGGATTTCGCGCGAGCAAAAATCTATGAACATAGGGCATGCTTAATACCCATTGCCTTGTCGGTACTTCCGGAATCACTTCTTCAATTAAATGTTTAGCCGTATCCGACATGCGTCTGCCAGTGCAACTCGGACAAAGCGTTCTCCCTTTGCAGCTAAAGGCAACAAGCTTATCTTTTTGACATAAGGAGCAGTGAAACCTTGCCATGCCGAAGGCGAGGTTTCCGCATCGTAGGTATTTTTTGAATTCTCTCTCCAAGTGATATGGGAGATGGACTCCAATATTTTCTTTATTGAAAAAAACTTGGCGGTAATTTTCTCGAATCAAAGAATGAAGGTCAGAACTGTATGGGTCGCGGGCAATGTACATTCCGCGGTACATGCAAGAAACTGTGACTGATTAAATTTTACTAAATGATTAACATCATTTGCCTGAACGAAAAGTGCCAAAAGAATATACCGTTTGTGAGAGAAGTTTTTACCTTATGGCATTGAATGAGGATAAAGAAAGAAGTCGGCCACGTGTTGAAACTTTGCCTTCAGACATTGACATCACCGTCTATAACTGACGACTCAAAACGAATGGTTCTTGAGTGACTTCTTTGTATGATGTCTTCGCTTTAGGTAACAGAAGTCCCGTTTTTGAGTTTTCAAGGACTTAAGCTATCTTGAACTTGAAAGGCCAAGGATAAGTAACCAAGACCCCATTCAGAACCATTACTTTCCCGAGCGCCGTGTCTTGGTACATCCGTTATCTGATGATAATTTCGGTAAACGTTTGGGAGGTCAAATGAAAATATCTATGATAGCTGCGATGTCTGAAAATAAAGTTATTGGCCGAAAAAATGATATTCCTTGGCGAATCCCTGGCGAGCAAAAGCGTTTTCGATCTCTTACTACAGGTAAAACGGTTATTATGGGAAGAAAAACATATGAATCGATTGGCAAGCCACTTCCCAATAGACGCAATATTGTTATTACCAGAGACGCATCTTACTCGGCCCCAGGATGTGAGGTCGCGACAAGTCTGAAAGAAGCTATTGCTTTGGTTAAAAATGAAGATGAAGTATTTATCGGCGGCGGTGAAGCTATCTACAGAGAAGCGTTACCTTTAGCTGACAGAATTTATTTAACAACAATTCATTTTAAAATTGATGGCGATACTTTTTTTCCTGATTTAGGAAATCAGTTTAAATTAATTGATTCTACAGAAGTACAAGGTGAGCCATCTTACACTTATCAAATATTTGATCGTCAGCAGTGACCACCAACCCCTAGTATTGTTCACAAGCAACGAGTCGAAATGTAAAAATAAAAGAAGCGGCCATTTTAAAAGATGGCCGCTTCTAATTTTATTCAGCAAGCTCTAAATGTAAATCCGGAATGTTCAGATCAAAAACTTGACCTAGATGAACGTCGCTGGCTGGCAGTTTTTCGACAACTGTAGGGTTATCTAAAACAACATTGATTTCATTTTTCTTGGCTTCAGCTTTCATGGCCCTCATTTCTGCGCCAACTGCACCTGTTGAGCATTTTGCAATTTTTGCTATATCTCTAAATGTCATCCCACTAGCCCTTAACTTGCGAATCAAATCACTATCGCGAGTTTTCAGTCTACCTATACGAATTCCTTTTGCCTTGGCGTTTGCAAGACCATTTCTGACCCTTTCCGCAATTAAATCTCTTTCTAGCTGGGCCACTGCCCCCAAGATTGTGAAGACGGCTGACCCTAAAGGTGTATTTGTATCAATGGATTCAGTTATTGAAACAAAGCCTACATTGATTTTTTTAAATTCTTCAAGTGCCCTAAGTAAGTGAGTTACAGATCGAGCATATCGACTGAAAGAATAAACAATTACCTTTCCAATAAAGCCATCACGAACATCTTTCATCATCCGATCTAATGCTGGTCGAGATTGTTTTACACCTGACTGGTTCTCGTCTTCATAAATTACATAATCAGTGATGTTATTTCTTGTGCAATAATCTCGCAATGCTCGAACCTGGGCTTCAAGCCCAGTTGCTTGATTGCCTGTACTGACTCTGCAATACAAGGCTACTTTTTTTGACATACTTGCTCCTTTTGAATTTTTAGAACAAAAGGTCGCGCAGAAAATCATTTTCACGAATTTAGAATTTTGATCTCATTTTTAGATCGAATAAAATATAAGATCATCGAAACTACACAAATAGATAAATTTAACGGATTCAAAATAACCAAACCTATCTCCGAAACTGCATACCCCAAATACATCGGATGTTTGATGTAGCGATAGATGCCAGTGCGAACAAGGCCACGGTTAGCTGGCGAGATACCAATTGAAGTCCCGAGTTCAACCGTGGCAAGGACAACGATTAAAAAACCAGCAATGGCCAATAGATCGGAAGCTAAGAATAGGGCCTTTGATGAAACTGTGGAACCGAAATACAAAAGTGGCATCGCTGAAGAAGCATAAGCTAAAATTGTTAAAGTTCTAGGGCCCTTTGATTGAGCAGGCTTCCTTTTGAAAAAGAAATAACCAGCGGCAAAATCCCTCAAGACCAAAAGCAAGAAAAATATGAGTTGGGTTTGTTGCCAACGATAAAACGCCACAATCCCAAACCCAACCATCATCGCTGATCCGAAATATTTGCCGTTGTCCTTAGTCACATTAAATTCCTGGCTCGCCACGACTGCGAAGAGATTGGAACTCTGGCTGCTTGATTACTTTAATTAATGCGTCCTCAGCACCAATAGCTTGCAAGTAACGAAGTGCCTGACGTGCAATAGCTTCATTGAGCTGCTCTTGGTTCGTAATCTGAGGAAACTCTTCACTTAGTGCCGTATAGGCAAAGGGAATAGCTTCACCTGTAGCTGTAACTTCTTTTCTTAGTTCGATTAGCTTAGACATTCTGTGCTCTTCTACTTCTACAGAAAAGAACCCAGTCTCATCTGCATAAGCTCTGATCGTTTGAACAGTAGCACCTATCGCTAAAACCAAAGCTAGTATCTGTATTGTCTTCTTCATAAAATCCCCCTTATCCTTGCAATAATTTTGTTTCAATTATCTTAGCAACCATCACTGGTTGATCTATCGTTACGAAATGGCTTGCGTCTTCGATTTGATTAAAATCGAATTTTCCTAAATGAGAATCCTTTTCTAAAATACTAACTGGCAATAACTTATCATCTGTACCAGCTATAAAAACTTTTTTACTTCCAATCTGCGCTAACGACGAAAGTATCGTTTCTTTATCAAGAACATCAGAGCGATTATCCTTAAAGTATCTTGCAGACACTTTATCATTTTGAAGAATGTCTTTACCTTTCGGAGTCTTAAAATAAAGCTCTCCATACTCGGAAAGCCATTTTGAAAAAGACGCGTCATCTTGATTTTTAGACCATTCAATTTCAGCCTCAGAAAGAGCAGATGTCTTATTAAGAGTGTAATTATCGTTAGCTGCCGAAAGTGCTTCTTTAGTAAATGGCGTGGAAATGCAAACAAGACCAGAAACAACTTTGCGAATAAATAATTCCGCAGCTAAAAAACCACCGAAGGAATGACCAAGAGAAAACTTTTCTCCGGATTCATTAACAACGACATCAGCTAGGGCAGAAACTATTTCCGCAAAAGATTTTTTACCTGAATAAACAGAACCGTTTGCTCCTTGAATATCAACATACATAAGTTCAAAACTTCGTTTTAAAAGATCAAGGTCTCGAAGGGTATTTGAACTTAAACCTGGCCCACCTGAGATGACAAACAGCTTTGGTGCATTCTGTTTTTCTGATTTTACTCTTGTTAGTTTAATCATGTTAGTACCTCAAAGCGATTTCTAAAAGCTTGAGCACTTAACGTTTTATTCAGTTTAAACTCTTTTATCCAGCGATATAGTGTTGCCTCACTTATACCAAGGCTAACAGCAGCTTTTCTTTTATTACCATTAAACTCATTCAGCGTTTTGATGACTTCTTCTTTGCGCGCGTTTGATTCAACAACCTCTGCTCTGGTGACTGTTACCTCTTGAGGTGATCGGCCATACCCAATTGCTTCCTGTCTCTTATACACATCTGACGCTGCCGACGAAGGCTTCTGTGTAG
>CAXHHE010000184.1:0-6974 GCA_964016365.1 uncultured Bacteriovorax sp.
CACAGAAGCCTTCGTCGGCAGCGTCAGATGTGTATAAGAGACAGCCTGTAGATAACCTTAATGTGAATCACTGAGTTTATCACTCAAAATAGGCCTTTTCTTTGTGTTTTAGGATCTGAGGCCAAAGAAGAGAGAGGTCAATACTCACACCCGATTCTCTAAGTAGAGAAAAAAGTCCTCCAATTTTTCTGTGCAAAAAAAGCAAATCAGAATGTGGATTGCTGATCTTTTGCTTTTTCCAGAGATTCCATCCCTTTTCCATGAGACGTGAGGTGAGGTCTGAGTTTTTGAAATTGACAGGATTATTCTGTGGTTTAAATTGATTAAATACATCCTTAAGAAAATCCTCAAAGATATTTTGAGCTTCAAGGTTATCTTTTTCGTAAATAAGACCAAACCTCTCACCGTATTTAAGAATATTTTTTCTATCATGATCATAGGCTGCAATAAGAAGCAGTGTGTATTCGTAAATAAATGAAGAAGAGAACTCCAGTGTCGCTCCAAAGTCGAGAAGGACAATGTTGTCGTCATTTGTGATGAGATAGTTTGCAAAATTAGGGTCTGTCTGCACAGTTCTTAGTTCAAGAAATTCCTCTATAAAGAGCTCCAATAGGTGTGTCGCTACTTTTTGTTTTCTTTCAGAAGTAATATCTGGGTCTTTGATAAAATTCTTTAAAGGAATCCCTTCAATGTATTCCATACAAATAAATTCATTTGAGGAGTAGTCTTCATAAACCTTGGGAACAACGAAGTGAGGACTTTTTGCCAGTGCTGTTTTGAAGTAGTGAAAATAATTTCTTTCCCGGACATAATCCATTTCGTGGGCCAGGAGTTTTTTTGTTTCTTTGATAACGATTTCCAGGTCGTTGACTTGTGGCCTAATGAGCTTGAAAGCCGCGACCACAGGAAGAAGGAGGCTTAAATCACTGTTGATTGTTTTTTCAATGTTAGGATATTTAATTTTAAAAACAACTTCACCTAATTCATCAATACGAGCACGGTGCACTTGTCCTATACTGCCGGCCCCAAGAGGAGTCGTATCAATAGAGTGAATCTTTTGGATTCTCTCTATCGGGAGATGAGATTTTATAACAGCGTGGAGTTCGTAGAAATCAATGCTTTTTCCTTCCCCCTGAAGAATCTCAAATTTTTGGCGAATATCTTCAGGAAAGTACTCCGAAAAATCCATACTCAAGAGTTGACCGAATTTTTGAGGAAGCCCTTTCATTTGCGAAAGGGATTCTACTGTCTTGTCGATATTACTTTGAAAGGCCAGGTTAATTCCGGCCTTAAAGAGTTGAGGGCCTCTGGATAAGAGGCCTGTTTTTATATTTTTCATAGATCACAGAATACGACGAAAAAGATCTTTTGGGACTTAGACAAATCTCATACCAAGCATGAAGAAGCGGACAATTAGTTGTAGCCTGGGTAATCAATATACACGTTTTGAATGCGTTTTTGTTCTACACAAAGAATTTTCTTTTTTGTCGAGCAGTAGGCTTGTGTCCCAGTGTTAACGGCGCTTGAACTTGTCGAATCTCCATTTCCAACAAAAGCAGAGGTTCCATCATTGTTTTTGTTTTGGAAGAATGAACATCCACCGACAGCGCTGTTAGTAGCGGTGGCCCATGTTTCAGAGAAGCCCGTCCAGTAATCTTCATTAACTCCTGTCCACGAATTTGTCAGAGGGAAATCAAAAATAGCGTTGGCGTTTGTCGTACCAATAATAGTGGTCCCATTTTCACGGCGGTATTGAGTATTGGCCTCAAGAATCCATCCTACAGCTTCTCCTGCGCCGTTAGCACAGTTGGCGGTCAAACAAGCAACTCTTCTGGTCACTCCTGATGTCGTATTGGTCATGACAAGGGCCTTGTAGGTGGTGTGCCCATCATCATCAATTCCTTTTGTACTTGCATCACTTTGGCATTGAGAATCAAAGCGAGTCGCACCATCAGAACCCATTGAGGCCGAGCCTGCATCTAGTGTAACACTTGAAGCAAAAATGCGACGGTAGCTTGCCTGAGCATTATATGTTTTTGTTCTCTTGATCATTTCTGCGCATAAAAGAGCGTAAGAGCTATCGCATGTTTCAGAAGACTTTGAAATGGCCAGTGATGAACTATCTCCGGTGTCTCCAATTCTTCCATTTGCCATGAATGAATTGTCTGACCATCCAGAACAGATTGCTCCTGAAGAGATGGCCGTTGCTGAAGAGAGTCCGGTCCAGACATTTTGCCCGGGATTTTCAATTGCATTAGTTAAAGGGAAGACAAAGGCCCCGGTGGAATCAGTCGTTCCAATGACAGTCCCATCAGGTCTTCTGTATTCAGCATTCTTTTTAAGCACCCAATCGTTGCCAATGCCTCTTAATGATGTCTCACCTAAAACAGCTTTAAAAGTCCCGCTTAGCCCTCGGCTTGTAGCTTCTGTGGCGCAAAGATCATCTCCCTTTGTAATATCTCCAGGGTAAGATCCAGTCCAGGCAAAGGCTCCATTCGTTGTTGCAGTTGTAGAGAATAGGTAACCATAAGCTTGAGTGACGACTGTTGGGTTTGTGCTACCACCGCCTGAGCCACCACCATTTCCGCCGCCGTTTCCTGTATCTGTTGAGTTTTCAGATGATGATGGTGAAGCGCTTTTTTTCTTTCCCATAATTTTATCTAATTTACATCCTTGGGAAAGAAGAGCGATTGTAAGACAGAGCAAAACACTACGGCATTTCATTAGAGAATCTCCAGGGTAAAGACATTATCTTAAGAATTTTAACAACAGATATTGTTGATTAAAAGTCTGACAAAAAATTCCCAGGAGTTTAGTGATTTTCGGCCCACCTGGATTATTACCCGGGTAATATTGACTTTGTAATTAAACCCGGGTAATATTGGAGGGCATGACGACGATAGAAAAAACCACATTCACGGCCTTTGAAGGGCATACGTTACTTTGTCAGGGAGACCTGACAGAAGTTGTTCTCAAAGTTAAAGGCCATATTGGGAAAGCTTCCAACAGCTCCATCTTGATTTTCAGTGACGCCACAGGAAAGACCATTGACTTTAACTTTCATGGAAGTAAGCAAGAAATTATTAAGCGCCTTGAGGTCTACACCACACCGGGGGCCTTGGACTCATCGGGTCCGGGAAGGCCAAAGTTGGGAGTGGTTTCAAGAGAAGTTTCTCTCTTGCCTCGTCATTGGGAATGGCTGGCCACTCAAAGAGGAGGAGCTTCTGCAACGCTTAGGTTGTTAGTGGATGAGGCGATTAGAAAAGCGGCAAACACCCAAAGTATCAAACAAATCCAGGATCGCGCTTACCAAATTATGATGATTTTAGCTGGAGATCTACAAGGCTATGAAGAGGCCTTGAGGGCGATGTATAAAAAAGACCGCAAAGCCTTTTATAAACATATTGAGACCTGGCCGATTGATGTCATTAATTACTTAATTCAATCAACCAAGCCTATTTTTGAGGATGCAAAATGATTAGAGACGTATCGGACACATCGGCATGGGTGACTTATTACCGCGTGCTGGAGACACAAAGAAAGGATGCGATCTTTAAAGACCCATACGCCAAGGATCTTTTAGGGAGTGAGCGTGCAGAAGCTTTTGCCAAGGCCCACACGAAAGTCAATCGGTGGACGAATTGGACGGTGGTGATGAGGACCTACATCATTGATCAAATGATCCGCGATTTAATCGCTAAAGGTGTGACCACATTCATAAATATGGGAGCTGGTCTTGATAGCAGGCCTTACCGTATGAATTTGGATGCTGGTATCAACTGGATTGAAATTGATTTCCCTCATATTATCGAACATAAAAGTAAAGTGCTTGGAGTTCATACGCCAACATGTAAACTTGAAAGAGTTGGAATGGACCTGGCCAATAGAGAGGAGAGAAAGAAACTTCTGGAAACTCTTGCCTCAAAAAATGAATGCATCGTTGTTTTAACAGAGGGTGTCCTTCCGTATTTGACTGAACTTCAGGTGGCAGAACTCTCGGAAGATTTGCAGCACTTTAAAAGTTTCCAATACTGGATTTGTGAATACATCTCTCCGATGTCTTATAAATTTCTACAAAATCCAAAACAAATGAAAGGTCTTAAAAATTCTCCTTTTCAATTTTTTCCTGAAAACTGGAAAGGATTTTTTGAATCAAAGGGCTGGAAGTTAAATCAGGAGAGATTTTATTATGAACTTTCTGAAGAGCTAAAAAGGCCAACTCCTTTTCCTTTAATATTTAAGCTCGTGGCCGCAATTAAAGGAAAAGAGTGGGCAAGACCATTTCGTAAAATGTCTGGTTATCTCCTATGGGAGAGAGACACCCAAGAGAAATCCTAAGAGAGATTATTCGTTTCCGCGGATACAAGTTAGTCCGGCGTAGTCTTTTACTCCTTGAGCAGATGAAACCTGCACACTAGAAGTAAAACGATCTCCCGGATTGGCAAAACTTGAATCTTTAATTGTTAAACGAACTGAAGCTGCTGGGTTTGTCGTGTTAGCAGCAAAAACAGTGTCAAACGTTGCTGTCATCTTTAAGTTCTGAGTGACAGTGTTGAATCCGTTTCCAACAATTCTCATCTCAGCAGGTGTGCCTGAAACGTCGATTGAAAATCCTGCGCCTGAACAGTTGTAAAGAGCGGCAAAACTTAGTGTTGGGACAAGAGAAAGAGCGATAATCATTTTTTTCATAAAAGTCCTTACATAGCGATAGTGATAACGTTTTTATTATATTTAATATCTTTTGAAATTAGGCTTCTCTTTAAAAAGTACATAAGCATGCTGACAGATGTAAAGCCGAGAGGCAGCTTTGTATCAGTTACCGTAATGACCAGCTCATTTTTCGTTTCATTGAAGTTTACCAGTCCATAGATGGAAACGCGCGAGTTAAATCCCAGGATTTTGACGTCGGCCTGAACGATCAAATCACCGGCAGAAGAGCTGATAGCGATTTTTTTAATCGAGCTTCCTTTTTTGTCATCTGGTTTTGTTGTTTTGATTTCACCAATAGAGATGCGGGCGTATGTCGTACAGTCTTTAAGAACCTGGTTTAGTTCCAGCAAGTCGGTGTCAGTTTCTTTTTTGCAGTTTAATAACATGTCATTGATAAAAGTCGTTGATGCCGGGTCAGAAAGGGCCCCGTTATTAAGTGAAAGATAAACGATCTTATCCTGAACAGTGATGTCTTTGATATCCAGGTCAAATTTACTTTTAGCTTCATTGTCGATCAAGTTGGCCTTCATAGGGGCCACTTTGATTTTGTTTAAACAGTCTTTTTGAAGTTTATCAATGTTTAAATCTTTTAGGGCCGGGTCCTTCGCGCAATCAGCAACTACCTGGCTCGCCTTAATGATGTATGTGCCGTTACTAACTGTTTCAGTCTGATCGAGTTTGAAAGAGAGCTTATCTTTTCTGATATCAAAAGACTTAACATTTGATTTGAGAGTGGTTTTATCACCTGTTAATGTGTTGAGGCCTTTGTATTCAAGAATAGCAGTGTCATTTGCCAGGGCATAACTTCCGTTAAGAGTTAAATAGCTCGCGCAGTTTGCCATGATGTCGTTTGTATTTCCTCCAGGAGTTCCTTCCAGCACTGGAGTCTGGCAATAAAGGCGGAAATTTTTCATATTGATGCTGTTTTCTGCATCAACATAGGCCACGTGCTCTCCGGCAAGGTTGAGTTGAGTTTCATCAAGAATAAGTTTTGAATTGGTAAGTTCAAGTGTGTTGATTGTTCCTAAAAGACTTCCATCTTCCAGCGTGAAACCGTAGTTTCCAAACTGAGTGGTGAATCCCAGGAAGGTCGGTCTGATAAAAATTTGTGAATCAAAAAAGTTATTTACGTTATTGATGTTTAGGATAATGCCGTTGTTGTTAACATTGGCACTCTTAAAAATCAGAGTTCCAGCTTTACCCACGCCTTTAACCGGGCGCTGGAAACGAAGGCTGTCGATAGTAAGATCGGCCGATAATTTAGTCTCAGCAAAAGAGACAAGAGGCATGAGCATTATTAAAAATGGAAATAGCTTTTTCATATGGTCTCATCAGTTGAATAATTTGATGTGACCTTATCTAAAGGGATTGGGATCGGGTAGTCCGTATGTAAAAAAGACAATAAGTAAAACCTTTAGTTTTTGAGATGTTACAATACTACCCGGGATGTCTCGTTAGAATATTGATTCGATTCTTAGCAAGACTCTTTTTTCTTTAGTCACTGACACCGGAGGAGAGGCATGTACGATGGCCTGATTGAAAGCCGTTGGGTGGGCTTGACCTTTTAAAAGTGTGATCGTTTGAGGTGAGACCTGTTGGATCTGGTTTTGGTTTTTAATGACCTCTTCGTTTCTTCCCTTACCTAAGTTTTCACGTCTCACATTTTCTTCATAGGCCCAAAGTGTGCCAGGTCCGATGAGGTTATAGACAAGTCTTAAGGAATTCATATCGCAATGAAAGTACTTACACATATCTCCCTGGACTTTTTCCAGGCTGAGCCCTAGGTCGGGAGCATCTGAGATATCTGCATAGTGGGAAGTCAGAGTTTTGATGTAATTGATGAATTCCATCTTTTCCTCGTTGTCATCAAGAATATAGAAAATCTCATCTAGTTGCTTGATTGATTCATCGAAATTGTCTTTTGAAATGATACATTTGAACATTTGGGGAAGTTGTTCGAAATTTTTCTCCAAATACGTTTTTATGTTTTGAGGTTCAAAGGGAGCGACACTCATAAGAGCAATGTTGTATTCCTTTTCATGAATTGAGTAGAGTTCTTCAAATGTTGTCGCGTTGAGAGCCGTAGGCATAATTTATCCTTTTTGCAATTGATTTGCATTATTCAATGTTCCGAACATTGCAATTCATTTGCAAATATGTCAAGGGCAACTAGAAGTGTCATAAATAAATTTTGACCAGTATCGCCCCCTGTAGCATACTTGTAGGTGGCTATGAGTTTTAATTCTACGGGAGAATCGAAATGG
>CAXHHE010000185.1:0-6929 GCA_964016365.1 uncultured Bacteriovorax sp.
AGAGACAGGAGTTAACAACCACCGGCCATCTGAAGGCCAGGATTTCTTTGTTTCCTTTACATGGCCAGTCTTGATCTAAAAAAACTTCTTTAGCTAAAACGCGAAGGGCACGCGGGCTGGTTGAGGCCAGTGTGTAAACCGGCAGTTCTGTCGCTTCATCATAATGAGTTTCTGTAATAATTTTAGCGTGACCTGAACCATTATTTTGAGTGATGATAAATGTTCCGGCAATAAGACCTTCTTTATCAATTCTGACAGGGAAACCATCATTCACCACAGTTCTGGTGCTGGTTAAATTCATGACGTAATCAAGGGCCGCCATGAATAGTTCATCATCGTACCAGTTGGTGGCCGTATCATATTTGCGCCACTCTTTTTTCATCGAGTAATGGCCAAAAAGCCCACCAGTATCGGCAACAGTATTGGCGACTGGAAGTGAATTCATGCGGGCGAAAATCCAGCGAAGACCAACTAAAGCATCAGCACAGTCTGTTTGAATTTTGTATTTTTTAAAAAAATCCGGCGTCACTTCATTTTGTAACCAGGCCGCATATTTTCTTTCCCACTCATCATTCCATTGGTTTTTTGCCAGCCAAATGTATTGGTTTTTATCTTTTCCAAAAAGCTTATCCTGATCTTTTACAATTTTTACCTGAATCGGCCATGAGGTAAGCGAAGAGACTTTTTGATATTTAGGAAAGGTTTTTACGATGTAATTTTCTAAGTCAGACTTCTTCTTAAAATTAAATGAACCAATTAAAGTTTGAAACTCTCCCTTTTCCTGAAAGAAGTGATTTAGTTTTAATCCCTCATCAGTTTTTTCAATTGAAAGATAATTCCTGCTTCCCAATTGTGATTTGGTCCACAACTCATCTGCGTGAGAAATATTTAAGAATAAAGACACTGTTCCAAGCGTCTTCAAAAGGTTTTTTAAAGAAATCACGTACAACCCCATCTATTTTATTGAGCATCGGAGTTTTAAGCTTCATTTGACAGATAAGCCACGTTCTCTGTAATTTTTACCTGAATTCTCTTGGCCTATACTATTTGTACTATAAGGGTGTTTATGAAAAATAAAATTGCATTAACTCTACTTGTTTTAACAACTTGGACAACTGCCGCCAGCGCCCACGATATGTGGATTGGGATTGAGCCGTTTGTTTTAAAATCCATCACTGATTCAAGACAAAGAGTTTTTGAATATAAAGATGTCATCAAAGGAAGTAAGGAAACTTATTTCAGAGTTGAAGAAAAAGAAACTTATAAAATTTCTCATTTCATTCACCATAATTTCCAAAGATGCGGTGGTTACCGCGTTCTTCATAACAAACCAGAAGTTGAAGTAAAGCTAATGGATAAAAAGGCGCTCGTTAGAAGCACCTTTGGCGAATACGATTTCCAAAAACTGATTAACCCTGACTACTCAATCAACCAGGCATCACTGGTTGAATCTTGGCTTCCACTGGTTTCTCGCGAATACACTAATAGTGTTATCACTCACCTTACTTCTTATAGAACGCGTTTTTATAAATCAGAAGAAGGTGTCGCCGCCCTAAAATGGATTGGCAGTGAATGGGAGCGCTTAACCGCTTCTCGCAATGATATGAAGGTGGATTATTTTTACTACCAGACTCACGAGCAGCCATCTATTATTTTAACGATTGAAGGATCAGACCCGGTTTTAAAAGACGAAATTATCGTCATCGGCGGTCACGGTGATTCTATTAACGACACTGAACATAGTGCTGCGGTTGCAGCTCCTGGAGCTGATGACAACGCTGCCGGAATCGCGATCTTAAGTGATCTTGCTCGTATCATCGTTGAACAAAATTACAAACCAAAACACACGATTCAAATTATTGCTTATGCTGCTGAAGAAGTGGGAATTCAGGGATCTTATGACCTGGCCCGCGTCTACCGCGATAAACAAGCTAAGGTCATCGGAGTGTTACAGCTTGATGGTGTAAACTATAAAGGCAGCCCTGATTATGATTTTGCTTTAATTAGCGACTTCACTAATAACGACCAGAATTTATTCCTGGCCTCTTTAATTGATACTTATTTGAAACTTCCATGGACCTGGGATCAGTGTAATTACGGATGCTCGGATCACGCGGCCTGGAACTATTACGGTTTCCGCGCAAGTTTTCCGGCCGAAGCCTTAATTAAAGAAGAAAATCCTTATATCCACTCAGTGGAAGACACCTTTGATAAGTCTAATTTTGACTCTGTTCATGCGGTGAAGTTTACAAAGCTTGCTATTGCTTATCTTTTAGAACTTGATCAATAGCTAATTTTAAAACTGTATCTTCTGTATTCATCGGGTCCTGCTCTGAATTGATCTGAGGTGCGACACCTTCTCCTTCATAGAAGTGATCTTTGTATTGCCATGTAATGCAAGTGGGAAGGTTGATCGAATAAGGAGTCTCTCCTAGTGGGAAAATAACCGGGTCTCCGGCCCCTCCGTGAGTTTTAGATCCAACCAGCGCCGTTCTCTTTTCTTCTTTTAAAACTGAAGCAATGGACTCACACGACGAAAAACATCCATGAGAAATCATCGTGATGATTTTAGCGTTGTAGAAAGTCTTTTTAGGTCTGTGAATGGGACGAGTGTAATCGTATTCATCCTGCGACCATAGACTCAGACGAAACGGCCAGAATTTCTCAACCCATTTTCTCTTTCCCGGATGAGTCTTTCTTAGATATTTATAGTGATAAAGCATAACGGGCTTTTCGATGAAAGCGTTGACGGTGTACTCCACCTCAAGATCGCCACCTCCACCGTTTTCTCTTAGGTCAATGACGATCCTGTCGTTGTCTGTAATACCCGCTGTGGCCTCGTCAAATTGCCTTTTGAAGTTTTCATAAACTCCTTCGCGGCTGACGTTCTCTTTTCCTTCATCACACCAAAGGTTGTGAATATTGAGTTTATAAACATTTTCTTTTAGTCTCTCTGAACTCACACAAGGATTGTACTGCATTTTTGAAGGAGTCCAATTGATTGTCGTGCTTAAAACTTTTCCCTTCGTTGACTTAAGTTCTAAGGCCACAGGTTTAGATGAAGTTGACTCCTCTAAAAGCCTCACTAGTCGATAATTTCTTCCCCACTCGGTAGAGCCGGCGACAGTTGTGTAGTTTTTCTTTAAATAATCAGACAGGCCGTGACCATCAATACTGATGATTTCATACTTGTCTTCAGGGATGGCCGGTGAACAAGTCGGACAACTTTTTACTTCGTAGGCCCCTTTGAAAAAATTTAATCCACTTTGAAAACGAAGATTTTTTTCTTTGCGGCTATCAAAAATCGCCACGTGACCGTCATTCATACGGTTTAAGATCTGGCGGATCTCTTCAATGTTATTATCATCAATTGGTTTTTTTTGAAGATACTCTTCTAACTCTTTAATGACTTCTCGTTTGTGAGTTTCATTATTGATGTAGAGGTTGGCGTATTTTTCTTCAAGGAGTTTTATGACCTGCTCTTCGGGTTTTTTCGAGCAACTCATAAAACTGCCAAGAAGTAATAAAACTAAAAATAAATTATTGCGGGCGTGGTCCATAAAGCATCGCACTTCCAAAAAATGTATAGAACAGTTGAGTTCTGTCGTTTGGATCTATGGTAGCCGATCTTGCGTTAGATTGATATGCAGGAATTGTATTCTTCTTCCAGCTCGCCCCGCCATTAGAAGTGTAATACATTCCCCCGTTCCCCCATGTTCCATCCACAGTGTGAAGACCACTCACGTAAACAGAAGACGGGTCTTCCTGATCCAGAGTCACCGAAGTTGGGTGTGTGAACTGCATCTGGCGGCTCCATGTCGCTCCTCTATCTGTACTCTTCCAAACTCCTGTCGCCAGCCAGTTTGAGTTGTTTTCGTAGTCTACCAAATAAAGTGTTCCTCTATTGCTTCCATTAGAGAAATCTACAGCAAAGGCCGTCGGGTAATACCAAAGCTTAGTGTTTGCATCAACACCAGCTGGACGGTTTACTGTCCCTCTTAAAAGCGTCCACGAAGACCCGCCAGGTGCCAGGTAATAGATCCCGGTGCTCGCCTGGTTAGTGAAGCTAGGGGCATTTCCCGTCACCAGAGCGTAAACTCCGCCAGTGTCCGGGTCCACTTCAATTTGTGGGATGATTTTATCTCCGGCCGGAAGACCAGTATTGAAGAAGGACCAAGAAGATCCTCCATCCGTGCTTCTTGCGATACCTGAACCATGAGCTCCAGCATAAAGCGTATTTGTATTATCATCGTACCCAATTGAAAGAAACTGACGGTTAAAGGTTGAGTTATTAGGTGAGATTCTCGTCCAGCTCACACCTCTGTTGCTCGACTTATAAACTCCTCCTTCATCACCACTGGCCGCGTTTGCATGCCACTCCATTGGGTAATCGTGCTGTGATCCTGAGACTGCAAAAACCACCTGGTCATTGTTCGGATCGAAGGCATAGTCATAGTTGCTGTTGTAAGCAACCTTGGTGATTCTATAAGTTTTCCCACCATCTTCTGTCATCATCCCACCCATATCGGCCATAGCCGCATAACCAATTTGCGAATTAGTCGGGTGAAACTTAAAACGATAGACACTTGTAACTTCCAGACCTGTCGACTTCCACTTCTTTCCTTTTGCTCTGGTTCCAGTGTCGGCGTATTTGGTAAAAGGAGCATTCCAAAAGTCCCCGCCATTTTTAGATGTATGAAGGAAGTAATAACCAGTTCCTCCCATCGTTGCAGGAGATCTCAAATGCATATCAAAACTTTCATATCCACTATCATCCCATCCAATATCTAAGGCGGCTGCACTGTATTCCAGTTTGTCTTGTCCCCATGGCGCATAAGGAGTGACATCATAATTGTATTGATTAAGTTTTAGCGTCCAGCTTGCTCCGGCGTCTGTGCTCTTCCAGACTTTTGTACCGTACTGGCGAATCCACTCAGTCGATCCTGTAACAACGATAATGTTGGAATTGTTTTCGGCCATCTTAATATAGTCACCACCTTCTTTATTGGTTCTGGTGAATGACATTGCTTCGTTACCGATCCAAACATAACCGCAGTGGGCGTAATGAGCATTCATGCTGGTTGCGCCCCAGTCGTTGGCAAAACCAGCAACTGATGAACAAGCATTGGCTCCGTTGTTATCGATAAAAGCAAAAGTGATTTTGTTCTCATCACGTCCGGCAGTGAACGCTCTGATTTGAGTTGATCCAGAAGGCAGATAAACGCGGCTGAAACTTGATCCCTGGTTAACAGATTTCCAAATCCCAGTTGGAGTGGCGTGATAAATAATGTGACCGTCTGTATGGTAATCAATATATGTTCCGCGCGCCTCTCCCGAAATTCCAGAAAGCTTGGCCCATGTCACTCCGGCATCACGGCTTTGCCAAAGACCAGTCGTTGTTCCAGCGTACATATAATTGGCGTCGTAACTATTTGCTCGCCAGTACTTAATTTTTTCTCCACTCGCTAAAGCAAAGGCCGTAATGCGAGACCATGTCACACCGGCGTCTTCACTTCTCATCGGCGTTCTTCCGGCCGGAGCATGAAAGACAATGTCAGTATCTGGAGAAAAACCAATTCCGACAGCGCTGTCTAGATCAGATGAATAGGTTGTCTGAAAATGATTCACAGGAATCCATGAGAGACCTCTATTGATACTTCTAAAGAGTGTCCCCATGTCCGTTCCAACAAACCACAATGAACTATAAGGAGAGATGGAAAAACCACTCATCGCTCCACCACCGCCGATCCCGCGCGGTTCATAGATGTGTGTATTAGGATCATCTGGAAATTGATACTCAGAGAGGGTCTTAAAAACAAATCCTGAAGTATTAGTGTGCTCTTCAATGACTCCACCACCACCAGTTGTTTCAGTAGGTGTTGATCCTCCACCATTTCCTGAATCACTTTGTTTACAAGAAAACATTACAAAGAGAGATAAAAGACAAAGCAATAATTGCTTACGAGGTAAGTACATCATGAACTTCTCCGTTAATTTGCAGGTTAATAAGAGAGACATTTTCAAATTTTATCTGCAAAAAGAGCATGCTTATGAGCATCATAAAAATCTGGCAGATTCTGCCTACATAGGGCATTTATTTAACAGAGTCAGAATGACTCCAAAGTGACAACATTTTGTGGCTAAAATAAAAAAGCCTCTCGAGAGAGAGGCTTTTTCAAGGTCATTTAAAATGTCTGTATTTAAATAGATTACGAAATTAATTTTTTAAGAACTTCATGAATGACACCATTTTGATGGCCGTATAGTAGCTGATCAAAATGTTAAACACGACAGAGTGTCTTTGATCGATGTAATAAACATCGTACTGGATCTTCTCGCTAGCTGTCGCATCGTATGGAAGACAGATTTGTGCAAGACCTGTAATACCAGGTTTTACTTCGCGACGACGAGTGTATTTCACGATTTCTTTTTCATAAATTTCTACGAACTCTGGTCTTTCTGGACGAGGGCCAACAAAAGACATATCGCCTTTAAGAACATTCAACAATTGTGGAAGTTCATCCAAGTGACTCGCACGAAGAAATTTTCCAAGAGTTGTGATTCTTGGGTCGTTCTTTGAAGCAAGAATAGCACCTGTCTTTGCTTCTGCGTTTTCAATCATTGTGCGGAATTTATAAATTGAAAAATTCTTTCCGTCTTTTCCAACTCTCGTTTGTGAGTAAAGAATTTTTCCACCCATGCTGACTTTGATAGCTGCTGCTACAACAATCATAATCGGTGCAAAAAGTGCCAGAAGAAAAATAGCGAAGGCCGCTTCAAAAATAGTGACTGCCTTCTCTCCCATCGTCAGGTGTTTGAATAAGTAACTTTCCGTATAGAAAAAGTTCTTCATATCAAATTTTTCAATGTCTAAAGTTCCATTGCTGTCTCTTATACACATCTCCGAGCCCACGAGACGCTCAGTTATC
>CAXHHE010000186.1:0-6884 GCA_964016365.1 uncultured Bacteriovorax sp.
GGCAGAACTCGCCCGGTCTAAAGCACTTGAATTAAGAGACATCTAAGCTAAAATAAAAGAGAGAACTCTTTCATTTTTTTTAAGGATGTTTATGGCCCAGGTCATTTTAATTGAAAGCAACAAAACGATGAACGATTTACTTTCAGTCAACCTGACGACGTATTTGGGAGTGGATCTTATTCACCGAAAAAATGCTCAGGAAACTCTAAGCCTTCTGGCCATCTTGCCAAGTATTGACTTGATTATCACCAATTCACAAATTGAAGGTGAAGACACTGCTAACATCATCAACGAATATCTTATCGAAAACAATTTAGAAATCGGCCTTATGACTTTGGGTGGGGCCGTGAAAAAGAGCACCGACCACACCATCACTATTGCCAGCGATAAAGACTGGGAAAAAGTCATTCAGACTTCGGCCAAGGTTTTAGGAATCAGTGAAGAAGTCCTGGCCAAAAAAGTTGTCCCTGATTACGTTCCTGTTCCAGTTCGTTACTTTTTAAACCTGGACACAGTTAACTGTGATGTTTTTATCCGCATTAAAAAATCACCGACAGAATTCCAGTACGTCAAAAGAATCCATAATGGCGACTCGTTTTCTAAAGACTCTATTCAACGTTATCTGGAGCAAGGACTGGAATTCTTCCACGTTCCTAAGGATCACCATAAAAACTTTGCTATTTTTCTCTCTAACCGCCTGGTAGACAAGATTGATTCCCCTCATCTGGACGAAACTCAAAAGATCCAGATTATGGGAGAGTCTTACGATATTGCCACTAAAGAGATTATGAAACTGGGCTTTAACAGCGAGACTATTCAGCTGACTGACACCATTATTGAAAATATGGTGAAGAACTTTGAGAAGTCGCCAGAGATGTCTAACCTGCTTCATAAAGTTATCAACTCTAAAACAGGGCTCCTTTACCAACGAAGCCACATGACTTCTGTTGTGGCCTGTGAAGTGATTAAGAACTTAAAGCTGGTCGATTCCAGCTCAAACGAGAAGATCGCTTTTGCCTCTTTCTTCCATGACATTATGCTGACCGACCGCGATGACCTGGCCAATATCAATTCATTTGAGGAACTGGAAAGGGCCCATTTGAACGAATCTGACTGGGACCTGGTTTTTAACCACGCTAACGAAGCGGCCCAGTTGATTAAAAATCACCCGGAAGCCCCTGTGGGCGCCGATGAGATCATCCGTCACCACCATGGGGCATTTAATGGAAAAGGGTTCTCTAATGCCATTGAAAAACTCCCTGACCTCTCAAAAATATTTATTGTTGCTCACCACTTCGTTCTGGAGTTGATGCGCTTTAAGGAAAACGGCGGGGAACCTAAACCGATCACGGAAGAGTTATTCAGACGTTACCCAAGCCCTGATGTGGCCATTATCATCAAGGCCCTTGAGCGCACCTTAAAAAAGAAGAAATAATTACAAAAGCCTTCCCTAAACTGATTCACAAAGGAATAATAACCATGGGCAATCTCGCCCAAAACGGGACGTTTCCTTATGAAGAAATTTACGGCCTATGGACAGTCTATTCATTACATTGAAAAAAATGAATCGCAGGAGCGAACTCTTCTTTTTATCCACGGGAACTCACACAGTCTCAGGTCCTTTTCAAATCAAATGGACTCCGAAGAACTGGAAAATTTTCGTCTTATCTTTGTAGATCTCCCAGGTCATGGTGAGTCTTCAAAAGAAGGAATCTACAGTTTAAGACAGTTCGGAATAATCATCTCAGAATTTATCCAGGCCCTAGGCCTAAACAACATTATACTTATAGGACACTCCTTAGGTGGCCACGTAGCAATCAACGTATTAAAAAATTTTAATCCTGACGGGCTTTTTCTTTTTGGTACGCCTCCACTGAAAAAACCTTTTGATGTCAGTGCTTTTACAGGGAATGCCAATGGTGTTGCCCTTTCTCTTGAGAATCCAACTGCGGCAGAAATCGAACTTTTAATGACTGAATTGAACTATACAGGTGCTCAAAAAACTCTGGCGACAGAGGATTTTTTAAAGAGTGATCCACGTTTTCGCACTGGTATTTTGGCTGACGTCATATCTAACATCCATGAAGACGAAATAAACTTGATCAATTCTTTTTATGGCGATGTTATGTTTTTAGTGGCAAGTAAAGAAAGCCTGATTAATAATGATTATATCCGACGCGAGTTTTCTAGTGAGTTAACAAATACTCAGATGAAAGAAATCGATGCAGGCCATTCACCTCAGATTGAAAGAGGTGTAGTGTTTAATAAAATGCTTTCGGATTTTGCTAAAAACGTTTTTGAGAAGAAATATATTTTAAATAATGTGAATACTAAACAACACGAGAGTCAGTTATGGTAAGCAAAGAATCAAACTACAGCATCGCGGCCCTTTTTAAATCAACAAGAAAATTCCACCGTCTTCAGCAGACAGAATTTTCAGCTATTCTAGGCGTTACCCAAGGAACGATTTCTAAGATCGAAGCAGCGGCCATGAGTCCGGAGCTTGGTCTGTGGTTTAGATTCCTAAGAGCATTTAACATCCAGGACCCATACTGCTTCACATACAGTGGTGTGGAATTCGATGAGGCCGCTTTCCAAAAGCTAAAAACTGAAGGTTCATCACTGGCCCCAGGTTTTGACTTCTCAAAAAATAACTACATCTTCAACGTTAGAAAGATTCGCCCTCTTTATGACTTCCTGATGAAAAACCACAGCAAATCATTTGAGGCCTTTCTAAAAGATAACAAAATCTCAAAAGAGATTTTCTTCATTTTAAACCACCCACTGACAACTGAGTTCGCTGACACATTCTTCTCTTTCCTTGAAGAAAACAAAATCAACGCCAAATCAGTAGCGCTTCTAGACCTGAATTTCGAGCACGCGCTTGGAAGACAAATGAAAGATCTTATGGCAGTTGACTCATCTGATGGCATCTTCTCTATCATCAACGATGACAACGATAACATCCTTGAATACGAATTCGGAAACAAGGGTGAGTACTTCATCAACCTTAAAAAGAAAAACCTTCCACACGTAAAATCGCTTGAGAAGTCGGACCTGGTCATGAACTACAACTTCCTGTACCCGTACCACATCATGAAAGCGACAAAGAATATGAAAGTTTCAGCTCCGCAAATCACGGAGGTGAAAAAAGACCAGAGATGGCAAGTACTCTATGCTTAATGAAAACCAAATTTTCTGGAGCAATCTAGAAAAGATCAAAGATAGCCTTCTTCTGAGTGATCAGGAGTTTGCTGAAACTTTGGGGCTTTCATATGCGGACTATGTAAAACATAGGCAAGGTGCTTTTTTTCTTCCCTTGGACTGTGTTTTTGAATTTGCAGAGAAGATGAATTTTCACTTCGAAGACCTGCTAAAACAAGAATTTAGAATTAAAATCGAATCGGCCACAGGGCAGACTCTTCTGCCTGAGCGATACACCTATGCTACTTATAGCGAACTTCAACCAATCAAAAATATTATTAGTTACCTTGAATTGGTTAGAGGATTTCGCGCCAAAGTTAACTTAATTCGAAAGTTCAACCTTACTGATGACATCTTTAACGGGTCTGAACAGAAAGTGAATGTGAACTTAATCTCAGACATTGTTAGTTATTTAAATAACACTTACAAATTTTCAGAGAAAGAATACAAGGCCATGGGCCAGCAGACTCCTTTTGTCGTTAAGGGCGATTTCTTAAAAAATAAACTGACTGCACCAAAAACAATCGAAGATGTCGTAAGTACATTTTTTGAAGAATGCACTCACTTATTTGACAAAAATTATCATTATAAAATTGATAACATTGTTGGCAATCACGTCATTATTGATGCAGCTCCAAGAAAACACGTTCTCGAAGAAATGAAGATTAACTTAACTGAATTCGGCAACCGGGAAGTATGTCTGACAAGAATGGGTGTTATTTCCAGCATGACTTACTATAAGTACGGCCTGAACTCTCCTATCACTCAAATTGCTTCTCTTCAAAATGGAGACTCAACAAATCGTTATCTAATGGACATGACTCCGTTTAAATCTTTAGGCCGCGCGTCTCGCTCTCAGCTCTCTGATTCTAAGACCATCTATCAATAATTTGTTTCTCCACAATCCAGCATGCTTAAAGGCCATTTGGTTGGCAATCAATGAGAATTTATTATTATAAAAAATGACGGCTTCAGCTCCTTTTAAATTTTTTTGATAAAAATGCGCTTTCTCTGTCAATTTATTGAGGCCAATTTTTAAAAAGAACTGGTCTGTTTTAACTTTTACCACTCCACACGTAATCATGTGGGGAATATTGAATTCTTCATGATGCTTTACAATCACCATCATCATAATTTCTTTGAGCCATTCTTTGAGTTCAGGGTCCTGCCTGTAATCCAGGTTTTGCGCCCATGATGAATCAAAAGAAATAAGCTCAGGTGCATTGACTTCTGCAATGATTCGATTAATTTCATCAACACATCCTGGATCTCCATCCGCTTTCATTAAGGAGAGTCCTGGAAACTCAAAACAATTATCTATGCACCTATCTAACGGTGTCGCCTTATAAGCAAAAATTGGGATTAATTCATTAACTGTCTCTTCACAAAAAAGAATATGTGTTCCAAAAAAATCGGCCTTATCCATTGGCAGAATATTATTTCCATAGGCCGCTTCATAGCCATCAAATTTCATCTTTAAGGCCTTGCCTAAAAGATTTGAACAAAAAGAATCATCCAAGGCAAAAATCGGGTAATCTATCACTACAACCTTGAACTTTTTTTTATTATGGAACAATAATACCTCCTGACAAATAATTCCGATTGGCATACAATACATAACTAATGCGTCTGACTATTATAATGGGAAGCAATAATGAAAAATTATCTTATTGATCATGCTGACGAAAACATGAGGTTAGACTTTCAAAATAAAATTGATGTCTATGATTTAGACAAAGAACTTGCCCATTTTCAGTGGAACTCTGACAAACTTATTCTCGATGCTGGTTGTGGAAATGGAAATGTTGTTGAAAAACTTCTCTCAATGGGAATGAAATCAATTCACGGAGTCGATTTTTCAGAAGATAGAATTAAACAGGCACAGGAGAGATTCTCCTCTAGAAAGGAAGTTCTTTTTTACAATTACTCCCTGGAGAAAACAGACTTTGCAAGTAATACATACGACATCATCATATGCCGTTACATTTACGAGCATATACCTAACCCTATTAACATTATTAAAGAGCTAAATCGCATTCTTAAACCGAATGGATTAATCTATATCATTAACTTCGATGATATCTTTTTCAACTTCTATACTAAAAATGATTCCTTTAATCAGGAGCTCAAAAATCTAAAATCTAAACTTCCTCAGGATTTTGAAATTGCCCGCAAGATACCACAGTTTTTAAAGCAAAATGGCTTTCAGGATGTAGATTGGAATGCGGAAACTTTTTTTTTCAAGGGTGAACGATTGGAACTGGAAAGAGAAAATAACCGCATGAGACTTGAGCAAGGTAAGGGCCATCTATCTAAATATTTTCCTGACGAAAATAAATACCTAAACTTTAGCCAGGCTTACTTGAACGAAATGCAAGACGATTGCAACGTTATGGCGGCAACAAAATACCTCATTAAGGCCCGAAAAAAAGGCTAAATAGTTTTCAAGCTAGGCAAGGACTCTCCCTCTCTTGACTCATTCCTGGAGGAATACTACGTTTATAGTATAAACACCTACGGAGAATACAAAGTACATGCTGACTTATCTGCACGATATAAGAAATAAACTGACCTTGATTTCAGGTCATACAGCGCTTTTATCTAAGAAGTATGGTGAAGAAGAATTTTTCCCTATTAGAACCAATCTCGTGAGGATTTCAGAGCTAATTAACGATGCCTATAGAGAACTCCAGCGCACAAATGAGTATCCTCCCATCATGTACACTCCACAGGAGCTCGTCCGACAGATGGACCTCCTGACAGAAACGGCCCAACTTCTTTTTCCAGTGCAAATTAAAAACGAAACCCGCGACTACAAACCTCAAGACTTCTTCCACATCGAACTCAATATCCAGCAATTATTTCAGGTCATCGAAAACGCTCTAGATAACTCCGTCAAGGCCCAATCAACAAAAATCATCATTAGGCTTCTGGATAATGGCACTCACTGTATTTATGAGATCGTTGACAACGGAACTGGCAAGCAGCAGCAGGACGAGTACACATCAGTTAATGATGTTTCTATTATCCCCCACGGCATCGGTAAAGAAATCATGATTCAAAACATGAAGAACCTTCATGGAAAAGTTGAATGGGCCCGCCGTATGGACCAGTCTGGAATGATCGTCAGATTGTATTTTCCTAAAAAAGTTTAATCAGTTACTATTTTCTTATGAAAAATAGAATCACTGACCTCTTTGGTATCCAATATCCTATCATCCAGGGCGGAATGGTCTGGGTGTCGGGCGGAAAGCTCGCAGCAGCCGTCTCAAACGCCGGAGGACTAGGTTTAATCGGTGCAGGCTCTATGAAGCCTGATCTTCTAAAACAACACATTTTAAAGGCCCAGGGGCTCACGAATAAACCTTTTGGCGTGAACGTTCCGCTCTTATACGAAAAAACTCAGGAACAAATCGACTGCGCTCTTGATCTGGGAGTAAAAATATTTTTTACATCGGCCGGGTCGCCGAAAAAATTCACTGCTTATTTAAAACAAAAAGGCGCGATCGTCACTCATGTGACCAGCTCACCTGAACTTGCTCTTAAGTGTGCCGAGGCCGGAGTGGATGCCATTGTGGCCGAAGGTTTTGAGGCCGGAGGGCATAACGGTCGCGAGGAAATCACCACGATGACTCCTGTCTCTTATACACATCTGACGCTGCCGACGAAGGCTTCTGTGT
>CAXHHE010000187.1:0-6866 GCA_964016365.1 uncultured Bacteriovorax sp.
ACACAGAAGCCTTCGTCGGCAGCGTCAGATGTGTATAAGAGACAGAATCTCATCTGAGCCAAGGGTAGCTTTTAAAGTGTCCGGGATTTCCACCGCACGGTATTTTTTCCCGTTAGATGTTCTAATCCAGTAACCCATTACCAGTTTCTCTTCCACTACCATACGGATAGGCTTAAGGCTGATGATGTGATCAAGGTTGATTAGTAATGTTTCAAAAATGTTGTCGACTGACTGGCCATCTTTTGGCGAAACAATCTTAAATCTCTCTAATGCCATAAAATCCTCTAAAAAAATGTGTGATGCCTGAGTATAGAGCAACCATTATGGCTTAATAGCCCCTTTGTAATTTTTATACTTGTTTAGGGCCTTCCCCCTTGGAAAAACTCCATAAAATAGGTATAAACCGCCCATGACAATTGATTTAACCCCATCACAAGTCACAACCGACTACAACCAGCGCTTTGGCGGGATCGCCAGGCTCTATGGTGTCGAAGGGCTTAAAAAGCTGATGAGGGCCCGCGTTCTGGTCGTGGGCCTTGGGGGCGTAGGCTCCTGGGCCGCGGAGTCCCTGGCCCGCTCAGGCGTTGGTTATATTACCCTGGTCGACCTGGACGATATCTGCATCACTAATACAAACCGCCAGCTTCCGGCCATGAGTGGACAGTACGGAAAACTTAAAATTCAGGTTATGCGCGATCGCATTTTGGCCATTAACCCTGATTGCCATGTCCATTTAATTGAAGATTTTTTTACGGAGTCTACTGCTGAAATTATTCTCGATGCGCCTTACGACTTTGTGATTGATGCTATTGATAGTTTAAAAAATAAATCTCTGCTTATTTCTAAGTGCCACCAAAGAAAAATCCCTGTGATTATCACTGGGGGGGCCGCAGGAAAAGTTGACCCGACAAAAGTCACGCTGGCGGATTTAGGTTCCAGCAAAAATGACTCTCTTCTTTTCAGATTGAGAAAAAAACTACGCCGCGATTTCGACTTTCCAGCGGGAACAAAAACCAGCAACCTGAAGCCGCAGAAATTTAAAATGATGTGTGTTTTTTCACCTGAAGACACTATCTATCCGACAGCAGAAGGTGGTACTTGCAATATTCCCGATCCAGAAACGAATCTCAAGCTAGATTGTGAATCGGGCATGGGCTCAGTCTCTCATATCACGGCTCTGTTTGGACTGATGGCCGCGGGCCACGTTGTCAACTCAGTGGCCATGAAACAAAAATAATCTTCTAAAAGTAATTTTCCAATTTTGATTTTCTTTTAATATCCAAGGTCACACAATGGAATCCCCCACCGAGCTCTCTTGAGTGTCTTAAGCGCAGTGGGAGAACATCAATTTTGTTTTGATTTAAAAGTTTAATCAATTCAGTTTGTGTAGAATCGACGATCGCTAAATTCGGACTGACCATAAAAATATTCATTCCCACCCAAATTGATGACAATAGATACTTAGCATTGCCACCATTATCTTTTAATTCTGGACACCAAATCTTGTCCCACTTTTTTAATTTTTCAGGAAGGTTATTTTCGTTGATTCGTTCAGGATTTAAAAGAACTAGTCCGGGTCTAAGCAGAACAATGGTTGAATCAATATGGATCCCATCGTACATATTGCGGCAGAGATTAACTTTGTACTCACTTCCTAAAACAGTCTGAAGCCAAAGAGCTCCAAGCTCATTTCCCGTACTGGAAACGAGGTAAAAAAGGTCATTACCCGCTCTTAAAACGTTAGCGGCATCAAAAATAGGCTCTAGGTTATTTAATCCGAGCTCCCCTTTTTTTAAGTTGTAGGCCGAATCAAGAAGACGCGGTTTTGGCGCTGAAAACCATTGAGCCCCTTCTTTCATATAATCAATCATCATATCTTTGTAAGCAAACTGCTCAAGGAATCTTGACCTCATAGTCATTGGCGCTTCAATAATTTTTTCGCCTACAACTAAGAGTGAATCTCGCGGGCAATAGTTATAAAAACCATCAGTCTTCCAATCTTGAGTGGCAAACTCAATGCTCTGGTCAATCTCAGCTGGTCTTTTAACATTGATTTTTAGCTTTTTAAGTTCAGAAACTAAAACTTCAAGATCTTCTTCTGTCTCTTCAATAGTGCATTTTGAAAACGTCCCTAGCTCTGATTCGTCTAAATTATCAACCTTCGCGTACTCGATCGCTTTTTGATCAAGTCCAATGCGAGAACGAATCGCCCCTTTGGCGCTTCCAACTACAATTTCCTGAACCTCATCCCATTCATTATGAGAACCACTAAATTTCATAACTCTCCATCAATGTAACGAATTCCTATATTTTTAAACCAGGCCTGGATATAAGCAAGTCTGTAAACAACATCCAATTCTTTAACCGACGACTGAAGTTCGCTTATTGCAGAACTCCAAATTTTAAGCGGTCTTTTTTCTAAATCTTCTTTCCACTCTTTAAACCAAGATGTTTTTTCAATGGCCTCCGGTGTGCTTAGGCTTGGGATCTTTCTTCTTTCTAAAACATCATCAGGCAAAAGACCTTTGCCTGCTATGCGAAGAGGCTTTTTATCTTTTTTATCCACCGAAGAAATGCTCAGGCAGTAATTAAGAAAATCATTTTCCAAAAAGGAAGATCTAAGCTCCATTGAAAAATGCATAAACAACTTATCGGCCTGCTCTAATTCCCAATAAGGAAGCCCAAACCCAAGTTCAAAGATCATGATCTGGTTGAGCACTTCTTCTTTTTTTTCCAAGGAAGAAAAAGGCTTCATCACCGTATCAAGATAAGACTGTAAGTACGAATTTGTGCCTTGAGCATTTTTTAAGTATTTTCTGGTATCAATTGGCGAATCAAAGTTAGCAAATCTCTTCAGCAAATGTTCGGCAGATGCATTCTCCATTGAAGTTCTATTGGAGAAATACAGGTCTAAATACCCACCTAATAATTCATCTGCTCCCGTTCCACTAAGTAATAACTTCAACTGGACCGAGTCTTTAATTTGCTCGGCCATTAAAAAGGTACCCAGGGCATTAGGTGAGGCCATCGGCTCTTCTAATGCAGTCATAAATTCAATGGCCTTCTGAGATGAAAAATCATAGTCCAGGGCCAGATGACTATGTTTAGTTTTAAAGAGATCGGAAACCTTTTTTGAATAGAATGATTCATCAAGATTGCCATTGGTGATACTTGAAAAATCAAGTTCACTTTTTTTAGTAATATCTACAGCATCTTTAAAAGAAGCTGAAAAAGACTGCAACTTCTCTTCGGCCAACTTCGCAGTCACCAGAGATGAATCGAGTCCCCCACTTAAAAGCACTCCAAACTCTACATCTGACTTAGCTGTCAGGTTAATGGCCTTTTCTAAATGAGTATTAAAATCTTCTTGAGAGTATTTCTGAATTTCTAAGGTCGCTTTCCAGTAGATGCTCTTTTGGACTTCTCCATTGGCCAGGTTAAAGACAATCTGTTCGGCGGGAAGCACTTTATGAATTCCACTAAAGATTGTTTTATCCCCTGGAACAAATCGAAGGAAGACCAGGGCGTCGAGCGCCTCTGCATCCACTTTCATTTTATGTTTTTCTGAAATGGCTTCACACAAGCTTAAAAAACCTGAATCGGCCATGAGTAATGATTGGTCATTGAAATAATAAAGAGGCTTGGCTCCAAAGCGGTCTCTGGCCAAAAGAACAATACCGCGCTCTCCATCATAAATGGCAATAGAGAAAATACCGTTTAGAAACGAGGTAAAGCTCTCCCCATAATGCAGATAAGCTTCAAGAATCACCTCTGTATCGGTGTTGGTTTTAAATGTTCGTCCTTTTTCAATCAGCGCCTGTCTGACCTCTTCGTAATTATAAATCTCGCCATTAAAGACGATATAAACGTTGCGCTCGGTGGATTTCATCGGCATTTTGCCTTCTTCATTCTCTCCGATAATGCGCAGTCGATTACTTCCCAAAAAAACGTGATTCATGACTTCTGATCCAGACATATCAGGTCCGCGTTTTTTATTCATTTGTAAAAAACGTTTCCCATAAGCTGCCAGATCAGGGATAGACTCTCTTTTGTCTGCAATCAAAAGCAAGGAGCACATTAGTTCTCTTCCTTCAAATAAGATACTGATAAGTATTTATGAAAAATCATAAGAACTAAAATCGCCATGATCATCCCAACTCCTGCGACCTGAATCGCGTGTGCAGGAACTTTCTCTCCGATAATACCAAAGATATAACTACCAAAGGGTACCAGTCCTGAAGAGACGGCAAAAATTAATCCGAAAGTGCGCCCAATAATATGATTAGGAGTGACTTTCTGGACAATGGTAAAGAAATTGACGTTAAAAATTGAAATCGCCACTCCAAAAACCATCATGCTTGCATAATGAACATACTGATTAACCTGTGGGGTTAAAAACATCAGTACGGCCCCACAAACAATGAGAAGCCATCTCGACTGAGACCAATCTAAATCCTGCTTCATGCGCGAAGACAGGAGCCCTCCAAGCATGGCGCCGATGGCCTGAAATAATAAAAGATTTGGATAGTGAGAGACACTTACCGCCTTTCCTAAAAATGGGAATAAAACGGTGATACCGCCGGAGAAAAAGTTAACCAGACAGATTGGAAGTAAAATCACTTTAACATGGCCTAATTCTCTCCAAACATCGACGTAAGACTTAAGCATATGACCGACATTTAAATTTACTTCTGTTTTTTTCTCAGTAGAAATTAAGAACATATTATTGCAGGCAGAAACGAAGAAACTGATGGTGTTAATCAGAATCAACTCTTTTTCAGTAATAAATGAGAAAGTTAAAAGCAATCCGGTTAATCCCGGCACAATCATCTTAATAACTTCGCTGCTCACAGAGAGATACGAATTTAGGCTTCTTAATTTTTGATCACTCGCCAGTAAGGGGGCAATAGACCTCGATGTGGGAGAATAAATCGCAAAGGCCAATGAAAGGATAACCTGGCTGATAATGATTGGAATCAGGTTGATGTGGTTCTTCTCGAAATAAATAAAGGTGATCAAGGTTCCGATCCCACACATTAAATCGGCAACAATAATAAGATTTTTTTTGTTAAATGAGTCTGCAATGAGTCCGCCGATTGGATTTCCGATGAACATAACAAAAGACCCGATCGTTGAAATGATACTTAATAAATGAGGTCCTTCTGTATTTTTGGCAATCCACAGGTTTAAGGCCATTAGGTAAATCAAATCGCCAAAATAAGACAGAGAGTTACCAAGTAAATGGTGAAAGATATTTCTATTAACTTGTTTGGTGCTCAATTCCACTTCAATCACCTTATTTCTTTTTAGGATGGGTTAAAAACTTTACATAAATTACGCCCTGATCATCCTCAAAAGACGTCACATAAATTCTTTTTCCAGGAAAACTCATTAAGGCCTTTTTTGATTTTCTAAGACCTTCGTCCACATCTGCTACGTTTTCTTTATCGATAAAACCCAGGTAATTGATTCCCACAATAGGATAAGTGTCATAGGCCTTTTCAAGGGCTGCCTCCTCATCACTCATTTCCGGGAAGTTTTTAAAGGCGTAAAAATATGGAGACGCTCCCCTGTTATAAAGATCCATCGCTTTAACAAAAGAAGCGTTAAAGAGTTCTACGCTTTCACTCTTAACAAATGGAACAACCAGAGTCGCGTGACAGTCACCAAAAGTGTTTTCAAAATTAGCCTCCTGGAACTTTCTGATATTGAGGATGGTCGAAATTGCAAATTTCTCCATTCCCATAAAATCTGCCAGGTACTGTCCGACCTCGTGACAAATCTTTGCCACTTTTTCTTCAAAGCTTGCTGAGCTCTTCATGCTTATTGTCAGCTGGCGGATTTCATCACTCTTTTCGATTTCATATTCTGAATTAACATTTAAACTTGAAAGTTTCTTTGTCAGGTCGCGATTTAAAAAATCAATTCCTGTGCATTGTCTCTCTTGAAACTTTATAAAATCTGAATAAGGTCTTTTCTCCGGAAGTTTCTTTGAAGTCAGATATCCGGCAATTTGTCTTTTTAGCTCATAGATTGAATATTGATCAGCAATCATATGAGAGAAAACCCAGATGATTTCAATGTGGTTGTGCCCTTTAAGGATAATAGGCGTATGAAGAATTTTATCGTGAACGATCTTTTTCACATCCTCAACCAGCTGATCTTGAATCTGATTAGCTAGTGTATTTGAAATTGCCCCATTCAGCTCTAAAAGAGGGTTTTGCATCTCATCCCCTAAATTCACTTCTCCGACAGAGAAATCCTCGCCTTCTTTAATAAGAATCGAATGAAGCAGTTCGTGGTGTTTTATCATTGCGGTAAGCGTCTGAGCGACCTCTGCCGTCTTCACGGCCCCTCCAAGATTCATTCTTAAAGTCAAAACGCTCTCAAAGTTGTCATAGTAATAAAGTCTCTGGAGTGAATGAGGAGAAAATTTATTAACAATTGTCGCTTCTTTGAACTGGTTTCGCCATAGATGATGGAAGGTCTCCGCCAACTGAGTTCCATTGACCGGAGTCCCGTCCTCGCTCTTTTCTTGACCTCCATTTGTGGCCTTTAGAAAATTAACGATGTCGATCACTTTCCCGGATGAGATCAAAAGAGTTTCTGGGATTTTCTTTTTAAATTCTTTTTCAATCTTAGTCTGAGCAATCATTAACTCTAAAGAATCAAGGCCGAGGTCAGAAAGTTCAGCATGTAATGAATCTTTATCTAAATTAAAAATGGCGAGCAATTTTGTTGTGACCTCTTCATCGCTTTGACTGAAGTCCAGAACTTTTTTTACATCAGTCTTTAACTCCATCAAGGCCCTTTAATCTATTTTTCCACTACTTGTCTCCGGGAACTCTTTCACTGCAGTCATTGAC
>CAXHHE010000188.1:0-6857 GCA_964016365.1 uncultured Bacteriovorax sp.
TACACAGAAGCCTTCGTCGGCAGCGTCAGATGTGTATAAGAGACAGCCCATTGCCAGCGCCAGTGTTGAACTCGTCGTCGGCGCCTGGTTGTTGATACAGGCTTCTTTTTCTACCGAACAATCAAAAATAATGTCACAGTACTCTGAAATTGGGGAAGGCACTTTTCCCACAAGAGCGATGCGGTGGCTTCTTGGGATCTGTAAAAATGGCATAAGCTTTAAGACTTCTTCCGTTGTTCCTGATTTACTTAAAAGGACGATGGCATCGTTTTTCCCTACTCGTCCCAGGTCTCCGTGAAGAGCTTCTGTTGGGTGAAGGAAAAGGGCCGGAAGACCAAGAGAAGTAAAAGTGGCCGCACACTTTTGAGCGATAATGCCGGACTTTCCTACTCCACAAAAAATAATCGACGAACCTGTCGCTCTCAATTGATCAAACAAGCTGGTTAGTTTATCTGCATCTTTTGAATGATTCTTTTCTAAAATTTCAGCGGCCCTAAGAAGCGATTCTGCTTCTAATTTAAGAACATCCGCCATGGTTTTTGAATGGGTCATACTTTCCCTTTTAAGTGAAAATCTTGAAACTACTGGGTCTTACGTTACAATATTAAGAAGATGATAAAAAGTTTTTCAAACAATTTAAAGCAAAGATTACCAAAGATCATGGCACAGACCATTGTAGTCACAGCTATTTTGTTTGGGACTTACAGCTGCTCTTCTTATGAAAATTTCAAGGAAGTTACTGAAGATCTTGAAATTCCAAGTCAAGTCTACCGTGCCGACTACAACAAGGTCTGGCAAGAGGTGATGAAGCTCACAAATAAATACGCCAGAGAAGTTTACAACCAGGATGCCGGAGTCATTAAAACCCGCTGGATCGACAACACTCTTGAGCTAAACTTCGCCGACTCTTTCGGGTCAAGTGACTCTGTAAAAAGAGCGGAATTCAAACTGATCATCAACGTCGTTAAGGGTTATCGTGGGACAAAAGAAGTGGCGAAGGTCACAGTCTTTAAGCGCCAGAGAGTTGAGCAGGACTTCCTGCAAGGCTGGAAAATTATCAGAACTGACGGAATTTTAGAAAAGTCCATCCTCTACCGTCTTGAAAGAGCACTGGCCATCGAAGCCAAGCTTCAAGAAATCGAAGATAAGAAAACGAAAGAAGCCGAAAAGAACTTCTAAGTTTCCTATAATTTTCCTAAAAAAATTTCTAAATTAGATTGTTGTATTCAAGGCCATACGTTGCCAGAAGATTCTCTTCTTGCTCATGTCCCCGTTAGGTGATTTCTGTCCAGTGATCTTTGCAAGACTTGCATCCATCTCCGGGAAGATATCGTTGTAGCGTTCTTTTTGAATCATCTTTAGAAGTGGCTGGCGAGCTTTCTCAAACTTCAGCTCTCCTACTGTTGTGATGACTGACTTGATGATATTTGAACGTTTTGCCTTAAGAGCTTTCCCATTCATTGTTGGCTGATAGTAATTTTTCTTGTCGTATAACATTGCCCATACTTGTGGGGCGGCGTCTACCGTCTTAAGTGTCCTGATGTTATCCAGGGCCTGAGCGCGAACGATGAATGAATCATCTTTTAAAAGGCTCGCGTATTGTTGTGAGTACCCTCGTTGTTTTAGAGCAAGCATCGTTTTTAAGCTGGCCATTCTCATAACCCAATGAGGGTGCTTTAAAAATTTTGAAAGAAAAGGAGCTGACTTATCACCCATGATTTGTCCCAGTAGAAACGTCGCCATCCAGCGGTTTTTATCCGGGTACTTTCCGTTTTTCATAACTTCAATCAAGGCCGCAACAGATTCTCCGCCGTGCTTAAGAGTTTCACTCTTTAGGCTCGCCATCTGAGTCTTGTCGTTATTGAGCATATATCGTTGAAGAAGAGCATTTTTTACATCTGAATTATTAATCGCTGCTTGTGCATAAGCAGAAAAAGTCAGAGACAGAAGACAGATAATACGAGCTACATTCTTCATCAAAAACTCCCGCGGGATTACCCCAGCATTTTTTCAAATTCAGATAACAGTTCTTCTGCAGATTTCTGCTCCCCTTCTTCCTGAGGAACGTCTTCAAGAGGGATATCCATAACCTGAGGAGCTTTTTCAGCTGCAGGTGCTGGTTTGCTATCAGCAATGGCCTGGGCCATAGCTGCTTCTAAGTCTTCAACTTCTTCCATTGGAGGCGGTGGTGCTACAGGAGCTGCCGCAGGCGCTGGAGCTGGGGCACCTTTTTTCAAGGCCTGAAGCTCAGCTTTTAGTTGGTCATTTTCCTGCTGAAGACGCTTCAAGTTCGCCAGGTCTTCTTCGATAATGGCGTATTCTTTTAAGCGCTCACGTATTTCATTTCTTTCACTCGTGACAGAGGCCAGCTCTTTTTGAAGACCTGCGTCTCCACCAGCTTTTGTCATCGCTTCTGCTAATTGCGCCTCAAGGTCTCTCACTCTTTGCTGAGCTGTCCCTAAGTCTTTTTTCAGGATTTCAGTTTCAGCGCCCAGACCTTTTCCTGCTGAAAGCTCCTGGATAGTTCTCTCCAGGTCAACGATTTGTCTCTGACGGTCGCTTAGTTTTTGGGTAAGTGCCGCGATCTCTGCATTTTTTTGTGTCACTTCTTCAGCACCGGCACCAATACCGATATTCATTGAAGAGGGAAGATCCCCTACTGGCACAACAGAAGGAACGCCGTTGCCCATATCAAGACCACCACCTCTAAAAAGAGATGATTTAAGTGAATTGGAATTCTGGATGATTGAATCCAAATAATTTTTTACAACACTCGCTGGGATTTCGTGTGAGAGCTGATGAAACTTTTTGCGGTTGTAAAACCAATAGATAATAATCGCCACCATTGTCAGCAGTAATAACAAACTAAACACTGTGATGGTTTCATCAGTAAATTTGGTGAGAATCAAACGTATTGTTTCTGTCACGGTCCCTTCCTAGGATTTAATCTCTAATCACATCTATATGGAATTATAATCTGTTCCCAAATAAAGACAACATTTCCTTGTGCAAAGGAGCTCTTGCCGCTGCGATTGTCGCTTGGAAAGGATGGAATTTCTGACCGTCATAATCAGTTACTAAAACACCGGCCTCAAGACAGATTAATCCGGCCGCAGAAACATCCCACGCCGCCAGCCCTCTCTCCCAAAAACAGTCGAATACTCCGCGGGCCACGTAACATAAATCCAGGGCAGCACTCCCCATTCTTCTGATCCCACGGCTTTTGCCCATAAGTTTTTTAAACAGGTCGAATTCCTGATCAAAGACCGGGCCTTTTTCTGTGGCAAACCCAGTAACCAAAAGTGAGTCACTCAGCGCTTTTTTCGTCGATGTCTTCTTCAGACTGATAGGTTTTGATTTCTTCTTAAAATCTTTTGAAAAGTTGATCAATTTTGTTCCTTTGCCTTTGATGGCATAAAAACAATCTCCGTTAGTCGGCCTGATCACCACTCCGACTACCGGCTCTCCGAAATGAACCAGAGAAATGCAGACTCCGTAATAATCGAGTCCGTTTAAAAAATTATTTGTCCCATCCAGGGGATCGATAATCCACACCCAATCTTTTTCTTTCAGAAATTTATAGCGATTCATCTCGCCCATATATTCTTTGTAGGCGCTCTCTTCTGCCAGGATAAAATGATCCGGGTATTTTTTCATGATCCCATCAATCACCAGTTTTTCCGATTCAACATCGGCGTTGCTGGCAATTCCCTGGGCCACTTTCGTTGTGATTTTTAAGCTGGATAGTTTTTTCTGTTTTTCCAAAAGAAGTTTTGAAGCCTTGACTCCAAGATCCATCGCCAGTTTGAGTGCTTCTTCTTTTTTAACAACTGCTTTTTTAGTTTTCGTATTCGCTTTCATTTCTTTCATCGCTATCCTGATCGATTGATTGTTCCTCTTCCATGACGACATCTTTTGTCGGGACCGTATACGTTTCCTGAAACCAGTGTCCGAGGTCAATCTGCTGACATCTCTTTGAGCAAAAAGGACGAAACTCTGATTCGTAATAAGTAAAAACAGTATCACACTGTGGGCATTTAACTTTTAGCAGTTTATTCATACCTTTCTCCGAATCGGCCGAATTTAAGGCACGTGGTCTGGTAAAGATTTTTCTCTCTCACAAAATTGATCTTTTCATATTGATCAACCAAACGAATGCCTTGTATGGCATTAGTTAACCAAATTTCCCTGGAGCTTTCAAGCTCACTTTTAGAAATGTCGGATTCAATCACATGAAAGTCTTCGCGTTTTAAGTATTCAATTAATTTCTTGCGGGTCACACCGTCCAATACCATAGAGGAAAGCTTAGGTGTCAGGACCGTTTTATCATCCAGCCAGACAAAAACATTCGAAGTACTCGCCTCTGTTAAGTTCCCCTGATGATCGAAAAAAATGACATCGTCACATTTTCTTTTTAAGGCCTCTTTAAGTTCCAGATCGGCCACTAAATAGTTGGGAGATTTAACAAACGAGGGCACGAGGCTTTGGGCCTTGATTGATGTGGCATTTCCCAAATTTAAATAAGGATTTTTTGGTGCATGGGGCTTCTTAGTAAAAAGCAAAGTATCCCCAGCGATACTAAGACGAAAATAATGTGCCGGGACAAATTCTGCTTGTAAAAAAGCTTCAATTTCTCCCCTAAAATTCATCCAATTTTCCTTAGGAAATAAGTGATCTGCGCCTTTGAGCAATCGGTTTAAATGCTCGTTTAAAAAGACAAACTGCTCTTGCCCTGAAAGAAAAGAAGTGAAGGTCCAAACCCCGCGGTTTAGCTCTTCTGACTGATAAAATGGAATGGAATCTTGCGATATTATTTTCAATGAAATGCTAGCCTCTTTCTTCCTAAGAGTGTAGCTTTATTCATGAAGATCTGACAAAGGAAAGTTTATGGAGTCTCTAAAATCCAGCGTGACAATCGTCGGTTTTGGCTCGCAAGCAAAAGCATGGGCATTGAACCTCAAAGATTCAAAGCAGAGCTTAAAAATTGCTTTAAACAAAGGAAGTAAATCGCGCGCTCTTGCCGAGCAAATGGGGTTTCAGATTATTGATCTGGAAAGTGACGCTTTGAAACAGGAGCGCCTGCTCGTAGTCTTGATCCCAGACGATCAACAGCTAAGCTTCCTGCAAAAAAATCAATCTTACTTAGCATCTGGCGCCCATTTGATTTATGCTCACGGTTTCAGTGTTTCAAAGTTTGATTTGAAGAAAACATATCCAAACATTCATCACTCACTACTCGCTCCAAAGGCGATTGCCAGTGAAGTACGATACCAGTACGAGATCAAAGGAAAAATCGGTGCTGCTTATTGTGCCGACTCAGCGGCCCTTGAAGCAGACCTGCGCATGATTGCTAAAGCAGCAGGCTTCACAGCTCTTTACAAAAGTAACTTCGATGAAGAGTGCGCTGCTGATTTATTTTCTGAGCAGTCATTCCTTTGCTCGATTCTTCCCTACGTCGCTTTAAAATCTTTCAACACTCTTAGAAAAAACGGCATCTCTCAGGAAGTCGCTTTTATGGAATGTTTTTTAGAATTGAAATCGATCTCTCAGGCCATCGTGACATTAGGACCTGAAGCTTTTTTCAACCTGATTTCTCCCAATGCTCTTTTAGGCTCACTAAAAGGCAAAGAACTTCTTCTAGGCGAAGAGTTCGAAAAAGGTCTGGAGAAAATCATGAAAGATATCAACGACCGCACTTTCTACAAAGAGGTAGAGGGATACACCGACGAACTAAGAGCTAAAGTAACCAAAGACTGGGAGAAGGAAGAACTCTCTCAGGTTTATAAAAGATTAAAAGCTGATCTTATCAATTAGTGAGATAAATATGAAATTAGACACCAGAAAAATCCGCGCCTTTAAAAAGAAAACAGCAAAACGCACTCTGCAGATGCTGACTTGTTACGATTATCAAATGGCCCAGTTAATGAATGAAACGAGCCTTGATCTTCTTTTAATCGGCGACAGTGTTGGAAATGTTGTTTTAGGTTACGACCACACCATTCAGGTCGACACTGAAACGATGATCACGTTCTCCAAAGCTGTTAAACGTGGAGCCCCTGAAAAATTTGTCGTCGCCGATCTTCCCTTTGGAAGCTACGCTACGATGGAGCTTGGTGTGCAAAACGCCATTAAACTTTTTCAGCAATCGGGAGTTGAAGCTCTAAAACTTGAAGGTGCCTTCCCTTTTATTCTGGAAATTATCGAGCGCCTGACTCATATCGGGATTCCTGTTATGGGGCACATAGGTCTGACTCCTCAGTCTGTACACGAACAAGGCGGATACTACACTCACGGAAAAGACACGGCTTCTCAAACTCGTTTAATGAAAGAAGCTCAGGCGCTTGAAGCTGCCGGATGTTTCTGTGTTGTTTTAGAATTTGTTGAAGAGTCTCTGTCGAAAAAAATCACAGATAAATTAAAAATCCCAACAATTGGTATCGGTTCAGGGAAACACACTGATGGACAAGTTCTAGTCGTGAACGATCTGCTTCACAACGGAAAAAAAGATCCGCCTAAATTCTGCAAGCCAATCGGCAACCTGTATGAATACAAAATGAAACTGATCAACGAGTACTTAAAAGCATGAGATTAGTTACGATCGATAACGGCAATACGAATCCGACAGTCGCCATTCATGACAATGGTGTGATGCAGAGTCTTGTGCCTCTCGATCAGTACACTCCTGTTGCTTCTGATTTTATTTTGATCTCCAGCGTGGGCAAAAGCTTATCTATTAAGCCAAGCTTCGACTTAAAAACAAAGAGAACAAAAACGCATTTCTTCGATATGAAAGTGGACTATAGCGAAACATTGGGTGAAGACCGCATGGTCTGTCTCTTATACACATCTCCGAGCCC